>CAZDSB010000263.1:0-28086 GCA_964507515.1 uncultured Myxococcaceae bacterium | reverse complement strand
TGCTCGTCCCGCTCGAGCACTAGGAGCTGCTTGCGGCTCGCCGGGTGCCAGCCGCTGCCGTCCTTCACCTCGAAGGTCCGGAGCACCTCGAGCGCGACGAACCTGGGCCCCTGCGCCGAGCGGACCACCTGTGTCCTGTCGCCGCGGATCTCCCCCAGGTGGGCGACGAAACCCCCGCGGATCTGCCTCTTCCCGCGGACCACCGCGCCGACCCGGGCGTGCTCGTAGACGAGCTCGTCCGTGCACAGCGCGAGCAACCGGTCGACGTCCGCCGCCGTCGACGAGGCCTGGTGCATCGCCTGGAAGGCGGCGACGAAGCGCTGCGCGACCGCCGGGAGGTCGTCGGCATGCGCGAGCCCGGGCATCCACAGCAGCGGGAGCAGGAACGTCAGCCGTCTCATCTGGACCCTCCGTGCGGGCACGGTGCAGGGCTACCCGAGGCCGGGCGCGGGGGGGTCGCCGGGCAGCGGGCCGGGTCGGGCGTGCCGCGAGCGGGCGACCCCGGGAGCCAGCGAGCGACGATCGCTCGGGCGGGACCTCGACCCTCAGCCTCGACCGAAGTCGATGAAGCCCCGCTCGGGGTCCGTCGAGAGCAGTCGGACACGGACGCGATCGCCGACGTCCATCCCCTCCTCGCCGCGCACGACCCGGCCTTCCGCGGGCGGCTTGAGGAGACGAACGAACGTGCCGTGCTCGGTGACGCCGGTCACCAGACCATCGAACACCTGTCCCACCCGGTCGTGGAGGAGGAGCGCGGCGATCACCTTGCGCATGAGCCGCTCGAGCTTGCGGGTCGCGGCCTCCATCACCGTGCAGTGCTGAGCGATCCCCTCCAGCTCGCCGTCGGTGTACGGCGGCGGCGCGCCGGCGAGCAGCGCCTTCACCAGTCGCTGGGTGATCAGATCCGGGTAGCGGCGATTGGGCGCCGTCGAGTGGCTGTAGTCGTGCGCCGCCAGCCCGAAGTGTCCGGGGGAGTCCTCGCCCGCGGGCCGGAGGACGTACTCGCCCGGACCCAGCAGCTTCACCACCGCCAGCGACAGATCGGGGAAGTGCAGCGGGTCACGCGCCCGCTGCTGCTGGAGGAACCGCGAGAGCGCCACCCCGTCGGGCTCGGCCGGGAGCGCCGTCCCCAGCCCCTGCGCCAGCGAGACGATGCGGTCCCACCGCTTCGGCTTCCGCACGACGCGGGCCAGGGACGATCGGTGGGCACCGTCGAGGAAGCGGGCCATCACCCCGTTCGCCGCGACCATGAGATCCTCGATGAGCTCACGGCTCCGGCTGTCCGGGATGGCCTCGAGGTCCAGCACGCGCCCATCGGACATCACCGGGCGCGGCTCGAGCGTCCGCAGCGCGAGCGCGCCCTGCCGTTCGCGCGCCGCCCGCAGCGCCCGGGTGGCCCGGTCCTGGATGCGGAGCTGCTCCTCGAGGCCGGGGACCGCCGCGACCCGCGGCGGGACGGGAGCCTCGCCCTGGAGCCACGGACCGACCTCGGGGTAGCTCAGCTTCGCGCGGTTCTTGACCCGGGCCCTGCGGACGGCCCCCTCGGTCACCGACCCATCGGTCAGGACGCGGTAGTCGATGATCACCGCCAGCCGGTCCACGTCCGGCAGGAGCGAGGTCAGGTCCTCCGAGAGCGGACGCGGGAGCATCGGAAAGACCGCGGCCCCGGTGTAGAGCGACGCGGTGTTCGCGCCCGCTCGCCGGTCGAGCGGGGTGCCTTCAGGAACCAGCGCGTCCACGTCGGCGATGGCCACCAGGAGGCGGACGCTTCCGTCGGGCCGAGCCTCGGCCCACTCCAGCTGGTCGAGGTCCATCGACTCGGGGTTGTCGACGCTGGACCAGAGGAGGCCCCGGAGGTCCTCGATGCCCGGCGGATCCGGCGTCCTCGTGTGCTCCAGGGTCGCGACCTGCGCCTCGGCGTCGGGTGGGAAGTCGGGGAGGAAGCCCAGCTCGAGCACGGCCCGCCGGGCGCGGCTCTGGAGGTCGAACGCCATGGCGCCCACCATCCCAGACGGTGGCCCCCGGGGTCACGCGGTGTGGCGAGACGTCGGCCGGCCGTGCAAGAAAGAGGAGAGATGTCGTCGTCCTCCGCCTTCCGTTCCGCCGCGCCCATCGTCCGGCTGACCAACGGCTTCGTCGAGCCGTTCGACAACGCCGTGGCCGCGGCCCGTACCTGCTACAGCCCCCGCATCGTCAAGGCGGAGGACGTGCGGAAGGACGACAGGGCCCGCGCCGTCCGGGACCGCATCGCCCGGGAGACCTACCAGGCAGGCCACCACACGACCCTCCAGCACGCCACCTTCCAGTTCAGCCTGGAGAACGTCAGCCGGCAGCTCATCTGGAGCGTCCTGCACGCCCACCCCTTCTACAACTCGGAGCAGGTCAGCCAGCGCTACGTCGAGGTGAAGCCGGAGCGGGTCATCGTCCCCGTGCTTCCCGGGCGTGAGGACGCGCTCTACCGCGGCGTGGTGGAGTCCCAGATGGCGGCCTACGCCCGCATCGGGGCCCTGCTGCTCCCGCGCGCCGAGGCCGAGTTCTACCGGCTGTTCCCCGGCCGTCGCCGCACGCCGGAGAAGTGGGCGAGCACGCTCAAGAAGCGCTGCCAGGAGGTGGCCCGGTACGTCCTGCCCATCGGGACCTTCGCGCACCTGTACCACACCGTCTCGGGGCTCACGCTCCACCGCTACCACCGGCTCGCGGAGGCGTACGACGTTCCGACCGAGGCCGGCGAGGTCATCGCGGCGATGGTGCGGGAGGTCGAGAACGTCGACCCGCTCTTCTTCCGCGACGTGGAGGACCCGATCCCCCTCGAGTCCACCCACGAGGCTCGGGCGCTTCGCGAGGCGGGGCGGTCGCTCGGGGTCGGCGGCGCGGAGGCCCGGACGCACCGGGCGGAGTTCGACGCCGGGCTCCAGGGCCGGGTCAGCGCGCTGGTGGACTGGAGCGCCCGGGGTGAGGAAGCCATCGCCCAGGCCGTGCGGAACGTTCTCGGGCTGCCCCGCGAGGCGCTCGACGACAGCGCCGCGCTGGAGCGCGTGCTCTCGCCGCGGCAGAACCCGTACCTCTCCGAGGCGCTGCAGCTGGGCGCGCACGGCAAGCTCATGCGGACGCTCGTCCACGCGAGCTACACCTTCCAGAAGAAGCTCAGCCACGCCGCGGACAGCCAGGACCAGCGGCACCGGATGACGCCCGCCAGCCGCCCGCTGCTCCAGGCGACCTTCGTCCCCGGAGAGCCGGACGTGATCGTCCCCGCGCTGCTCGCCGAGGTGCCCGAGGCGCTCGACGTCTTCAGCCGGACCTGTGCCGAGGCCTGGGTCGCCATCGAGCGGCTGGTGGACGCGGGTGTCGCTCCGGAGCTGGCGCTCTACCTACTCCCGAACGCCTTCCCGATCCGCTTCCTCGAGTCCGGGGAGCTCCTGCACTTCCACCACAAGTGGGTGCACCGGCTCTGCTACACCGCGCAGGAGGAGATCTGGCGGGCCTCGGTCGAGGAGGTCCGGCAGGTCGCGGCGGTCCACCCGCGCATCGCGGCGCACCTGGTGCCGCCGTGCACGCTCCGCAAGGAGGCCGGGGTGACTCCGTTCTGTCCCGAAGGGCCGCGCTACTGTGGGGTGCCGGTCTGGAACCGGTCGCTCGAGGAATTCGAGCGCCTGCTCTAGACGTCCGGCACGCTGCCGGCCTCGATGATCTCCCTCCTCGTCCTCGGCGTGCTGGCGGCCCAGCGTGACCTCCCGCCGCCGGACTTCTCCGGGCTGCCTCCCTGGGCGCCGCAGAATCCGATCGAGGCGAACCGGAGCGTGCTCTTCGCCCCGCCGCTGATGATGCCGCAGGGGGACTGGGGTCTCACCTTCGCCCTCGACTACTCGAGCGCGATCGAGCTCTTCAGCGGGGGAGGCCGGGGCATCACCTTCGATGCGGAGCTGGGGCGTTTCCAGACCTGGCTCACGCGGCGCATCGACGACCGGTGGTTCGTCTTCGGGCAGGTGCAGATCCAGGGCGCCTACGACGGCTTCATGGACCGGTTCATCAACTGGTACCACTCGCTGCTCGGGGTCAGCTACATCGCCCGCGAGGTCAGGCCGCTCAACAAGTACGAGTACTCGATCACCTACGAGCACGGGAAGACGATCCGCTACGGACCGGTGGACCTGGGCATCGGCGACAGCCGGATCGGGATCGGGCGGATGCTCGGCAAGCACGCGCAGGTGCTGCTGGTGCTGGGGCTGCCGACGTCCACCGCGCCCGGCTACCGGGCGGGAATGCTGCAGACCGGGTTGGTCCTGATGGGCGAGGCGCCGCTCCTGCCGTTCGCGACGGTGAGCGGCTCCATCGGAGTGGGCCTCACGCCCCGGACCGGCACGCTCGCCGCCTACGAGAACGTGTTCTTCATGTCGTTCTCCGGAGGGCCGCGGATCAAGCTGAGCTGGCGGAACTTCCTCTACGCCGACCTGTTCGTTCAGACCCCGCCGTTCCACGGAACGGGGCTGCGCCCGATGGACGAGGTCGACTTCTCCATCGACTTCGGATGGATGTACCGGATCGACCCGCGCACCGAGCTGTGGGTCGGCATCGTCGAGGACCCGTATCCGGACGGCCCGGCGCTCGACGTCGCGTTCCGGGTCGGGTTCAAGACGTCGTTCTGATGCGGCGCGCCTCGATCCAGGGCGCGAGCGTTCTCCACAGCGTCGCTGCGAGGATGAGCGCCCCGCCGCGCACGGCCCAGGGTCCCGGCCGCTCGCCGGCGAGCAGGTAGGTCCAGACCGGGTTGAGCACCGGCTCGACCAGCGCGAGCAAGGAGGCCTCCACCGCCGGCGTGTGGCGGACGCCACGCGCGAACAGCGCATAGCTCGCTCCGAGCTGGAAGATGCCCAGGAAGAGCACGATCCCCAGGTCGCGCGCGGTGGGCGCGGGCCCCCGGATGGCCATCGGGAGAGACATGAGCGCTGCCAGCGCGTTTCCCCAGACGATCGCGCCGACGTTCCGCGCGCCCAGCTTCCGGAGCCCCAGGATGCAGAGGGCGAAGGCCACACCCGAGAACACGGCGATGAGGTTCCCCGCGGCCTGCCCGGGCGAGAGGCGGTCCATGAAGAAGAGGATCAGCCCCACGAGGAAGAGCGGCGCCGAGAGCAGCTCGCCGCGCGAGGGCCGCTCGTGGAGGAGCACCGGGCTGAGCAGCAGGACCCAGAGCGGCGCCGTGTCCTGGAGGAAGATGGCGTTGGCGCTGGTCGTCGCCTTGTTCGCGAGGACGAAGAGCAGGACGGTGAACGCGTACGCTACGCCGACGGCCGCCACACCCCGGTCGGGCCGGCGGCGCGTCTGGGGGAAGACGGCGGCGATGAAGAGCGCGGCCACCGCCGAGCGGCCGAAGTTGATCTGCCATCCGCTCAGCTGGCAGAGCTTGATCGCCGCCCCGGCAGTCGACCAGAGGGTGGCGGCGGCGAGGATCAGCCACGGGCCGGTGCGGCGGCCGCCGTTCTGGAGAGTGTCGTCGTTCACGTCGTGGGCCTGACGGGCGGGCCCTCATACCAGACGCGGCCGCCGCTCACCGACTTCCGTGCGGCGGGCTGCCGGACGTAGGGTGCGAATCGCCATGAAGATCTACACGCGCACCGGCGATGCCGGACAGACGGGGCTCTTCGGCGGTGGACGGGTGGCCAAGGACGACCCGCGGGTCGCCGCGTACGGAGAGGTGGACGAGCTCAACGCCTCCATCGGCGTGGCGCGCGCCGCAGGGCTCGGCGGGCTGGACTCGTGGTGTCAGGACCTCCAAAACCAGCTCTTCACCGTCGGCGCGGTCCTCGCCACCCCGCGAGGCACCAAGGCCGACGCTCACATTCCTCACGTGCGCGAGGAGTGGATCGCCACCATGGAGCGCCGCATCGACGAGCTGCAGGCCACGCTCCCGCCGCAGACCCACTTCATCCTCCCCGGTGGCACGCCGGGCAGCGCCGCGCTCCACCTCGCACGGACCGTGTGCCGGCGGGCCGAGCGCGCGGTGGTGCCGCTCTTCCGGGACGACCAGGTGGAGGAGCCGGCGGTACGGTTCCTCAACCGGGTGTCCGACTTCCTCTTCGTCCTCGCGCGAGCGGTGAATCACCGGGCCGGCGTCGCGGACGTGCCGTGGATCTCGGGCGGGAAGTCGTCGCCCTGACCTCCGTTGCTCCGGCGGAGCAGGTGCGGGCCATGGCCCTCGAGGTGGGGTTCGACCTGTGCGGGTTCGCCCGTCCCGAGCCCATCCCCGCGCCGGTGCTCCTCGAGTGGCTGGCTGCCGGGATGGGCGCCGACATGGACTGGCTGGCCGAGCGCGCGGCGGACCGGCTGGATCCGAGGCGCCTGCTGCCCGGCGCGCGCACCGTCGTGGCGCTGGCGTGCAACTACTGGACGGACGGCCCCGGTGCGGAGGCCTCGCCCGTCGCCCGCTATGCGCGGGGGCGCGACTACCACGCGACGATGCGGGATCGGCTCCGTGGGTTCCGCAGGCTGCTCCGGGCGCGGTGGCCGGCGCTCGAGACCTACGGCTCGGTGGACCACGGGCCGTTCATGGAGAAGGTGTGGGCCGCGCGGGCGGGACTGGGGAGCATCGCGCGCAACGGCTGCCTGGTGACGCCTCGCTACGGCTCGTGGGTGGTGCTCGCGGTGCTGCTGGTGGAGCTGGAGGTCGACGCCTATGCCGACGGGCTCACCGCCGACCGCTGCGGGACCTGTCGTCTGTGCATCGACGCGTGCCCGACCGGCGCGCTCGACGGGGCGGGGCGGGTCGACTCGCGGGCCTGCCTCTCGTACCAGACCATCGAGAACGAGGGCCCGGTGCCCCCCGAGCACCGCGAGGCGATGGCCCCTCATGTCTTCGGCTGTGACGTGTGCCAGGACGTCTGCCCGCTGAACGTCACGCCGCTGCCGGCGGTGGGACCACGCTTCCTTCCCCGTCCGGTCGCGGGCCTGGACGCCCGGGGGCTCGCGGCGATGACGCCCGAGGTCTACGCCGAGCTCGTGCCGGGGACCGCGCTCGCCCGGGCCGGTTACGACGGGCTGCGCCGCAACGCGGCCTACGCGCTGGGGGCCGCGCGCGACGCAGGTGCCCGGCCGGTGCTGGAAAGGCTGGCGCAGGACCCGAGCGGTGTGGTGAGTGACGCCGCCCGATGGGCCCTCGCCCGACTCCCACGCTCCTGAGCCCGACCCGGCCGGCCGAGGACGCCGCCGTGCACGCCCGGGGCGGGCTCGGAGCCGCCGTGGTGACGGCGCTGCTCGTCCAGACGTTGATCAGCGGCGGCACGTACCTGATCGCGAAGCGCGCGCTCGCCGAGGTCCCGTTCGCGACGCTGGTGCTATGGCGGTTCCTGCTGAGCGGGGCAGTGTTCTCGTTGCTGGTCTGGTTGCTTCCCGGCCGGACACTGCCTCCGCGCCACGCGGTGCTGGCCACCTTCGTGCTCGGGTTCCTGGCTGGGCCGCTCAACCAGGGGCTCTTCTTCGCCGGGCTACAGCGGTCGACCGCTTCCCATGCCGCGCTGCTCTACGCGCTCACGCCCATCGGCGTGTACGTGTACTCGGTGCTGCGAGGGCGCGAGGCGCCGAGCGGGCGTGCGGGGCTCGGCCTGTTCCTCGCGCTCGCGGGTGCGCTGGTCCTACTCCTCGCCCACGGAGTGCGGGCGCTCCACGGCGTCTTCGTGGGCGACGTGCTGATCCTCGGGGCGGTCAGTGCCTGGGTCATCTACACGGCCGAGGGAAAGGCCTTCATCGGCGAGCACGGCGCGCTCCGGGCGACGGCATGGTCGATGATCGCCGGCGCGCTCTGGCTGGTCCCGCTCGCCCCGTGGATCCTGCGGCCCGAGCTCGTGCTCGGCGCCAGCGGGGTGGCGAAGGGCGCCGTCGCGTACCTGGCGCTGCTCACCTCGGTGGTGAGCTACCTCCTCTGGTACTGGGCGCTCGGACGGACCGACGCCTCCAAGGTGGCGGTCTTCAGCAACCTCCAGCCCGTCGCCACGGCGGTGGCGGCCTGGTTGGTCCTGGGTGAGCACATCGGCTGGGAAGTTGGCGTCGGTGGCGCGCTGGTCCTGGCAGGGGTCCGCATCACCGGAACCGCCCGCCGTGCGCCCGCGCCGCCTCCCCGCTCGCGGGCAAGCTGACCCCGTCCCGTTCTTGCTCCGTCCGGGCGATGGCCTGCCTGGACGCTCGCTTGGCTCGCCGAGCTCCGGGAGTGTGCCGTGCTCCCGATTCCCAGAGGGGAGGGCCCGTGGAAGTGTTTGACACCTTCAGGAGGCGAGGGCTCGTTCAGCTGCTTGCTGCCTCCAGCGCACGCCAGACCCCAGTTGCGGGTCCGGCGCGTGGTCCGCACCCTCCAGCGGGACGCGACGAACCTCGCGTCGATGGAGGTCGCGGTGCGGATCGGAATCTTCGGGCGAGGACACGTCGGCGGAGCGCTCGCGCACGCCCTGGCCCGCGCCGGGCACGAGGTTCGGTACGGCGTGCGGGACCCCGCCGAGGAGCCCGAGTCCGAGGCGCCCGAGGGAACCGCGGTGCGGTCCCTCTCGGAGGTCGGTCGCTGGGCCGAGGTCCTCATCCTCGGCGTCCCCTACGGCGCGGTGCAGGAGGTGCTCCACGCGGCGGGCGACCTCGACGGGAAGATCATCGTCGACCCGACCAACGCGCCCAAGCCGCCCACCGACGAGCGGTCGTCGAGTCAGATCGTCGCCGGCTTCGTGCCCACGGCGCGCGTGGTCCGCGCCTTCAACACCGTCCCCGCCGAGGTGATGATCAACCCCCGCTTCGAGAAGGGCTGCGCCTCCACCTTCGTGTGCGCGGACGACAAGCTGGCCCGGGCCACCGTGCTCTCCCTCGCCCGTGACATCGGGTTCGACGCGGTCGATGCCGGGCCGCTGAAGTCCGCCTGCGCGATAGACCGGCTGCTCGCCGTCTGGTTCACGCTCGCCTTCGATGCCGGCATGGGCCGGAACGTCGCCTTCGAGCTCCTCCGGAGGTGACGCCGATCGAACGGGCTACCTCGCCGGCGCGGCGCCGCCGGACTGTGCGATCAGCTTCTGCTTCACGGGCTGAAGGCGCTCCGCGCCGAGCTCCGTCCCGGTGAGGTGGTGGTCCTGGATGTACTGTGTGAGGTGGGTGATGCGGTCCGCCGTCGCGGGGTGGTCCGAGAGGTACTTCGCGAACGCCGGCTGCGCTCCCTCCATCTTCTGCAGCTTCTGGAAGAACTGGATGATCCCGTGCGGATCGTACCCCGCCTGCGCGGCATAGCGGGCCCCGTACTCGTCGGCTTGCGTCTCGTCCTCGCGGCTGTAGGCGAGCAAGGCGCCCTTGGCGGCGAGCGTCGACGCGAGCTGTGCGAGCTGGTTCGGGTTCTGGCCGAGGGCGACTCCGATCACGGTCTCCATCCCCATCTCGTTCACCATCTGCTGAGCGGAGTGCCGGGCAACCACGTGCCCCGACTCGTGTCCCCACACCCCGGCCAGCTGGGCCTCGTTGTCGGCCGCCATCAGCAGCCCGGTGTAGACGTAGAGGTAGCCGCCGGGGGTCGCGAAGGCGTTGACCTGCTTGGGATCATCGATGACGTAGACCTGCCACTTGACCCCCGGGCGGTCCTTGTCGGCCGAGACGAAGATCTTCTGCGCGACCCCCTTCACGTAGTTCACGATCTCCGGGTCCTGGATGTACTTCGTGCCCTGCTTGTCGAGCTCCTGCTTCACCTGAGCGCCGAGCTGGGCCTCCTGGTCGTCTGAAACGAGCGCCTTCGCGATCCCGGTGGTGGCGCAGGCGGCGACGGCGACGGCACAGCTCAGGACCAGTACGCGGACGGATGTCTTGACCATGAAGCCCTCCCCAGGATGGATGGTGCTTGCCTGCCCGGTGCGCAACCGCTGGCCGCCCCGCCGACACTCGCCGCGGACACCCCTTCCGTCCAGGCCTGACAGAGGCAACCCTACGACGCACCATGGCGCGTCCGTACTGGAAAGGTGCGATCAGCTTCGGGCTGGTGAACGTTCCGGTGTCGCTCACCTCGGCGACACAGAGCCTCGACTTCAGCTTCCACCTCTACCACGACGAGGACGGGGGCCGGATCCGCGAGAAGCGCGTCTGCGAGCGGGACGGGAAGGAAGTGTCCTGGCAGCACATCGTCAAGGGTTACGAGCTCTCGAAGACGCAGGTGGTGACGGTCACCCAGGAGGAGCTGCGCGCCGCCGACCCCGAGCGTGACAAGACCATCGGCATCGAGGAATTCGTGAAGCTCGAGGAGATCGATCCGCTGCAGATCGATCAGTCGTACTACGTCTCGCCCGAAGGCCGTTCGGCCAAGGCGTACGCGCTGCTCGCGGAGGCGCTGGAGAAGGCCGGGCAGGTGGGCATCGCTCGCATCGTCCTCAGCACGAAGCAGCACCTCTGCATGCTGCGGAGCGTGCACGGGCGGCTGCTGCTCACGACCCTGATCTGGGCGGACGAGGTGCGCGAGGCCCCCGAGCTCCCCCGGACGACCGTCGGTAGCAAGGAGCTCCAGATGGCCGAGCAGCTCGTCCGCTCCATGACCGGCAAGTTCCAGCCGTCGAAGTTCAAGGACGAGCACCGCGCTCGGGTGGAGGCGCTCATCCGGAAGAAGGCGAAGGGTCAGCCCATCGAGGTGCCCGAGGCGCCGAGGGCGGAGCGGGTTGTGGATCTGGCCCGCGCGCTCGAGCAGAGCCTGGCCGCCGCGAAGAAGGGCCCGGAGCGTCACGCGGCCCGCGCCCGTCCCGCACGCGCGCGCCGGCACGCGACGCCGGCCCGGGCACGCGCCCGCCGCCGCTAGACGCCGCGCCTCGGGTCAGAGGAAGTCCGAGCACGAGGCGTAGTAACCGCACCGGCAGAAGAGCTTGCACTTCCGCTCCTCGAGCGGCGCGCCGCAGTTGAGGCACGTGCGGACCATCACCTCGGGATCGCTCGGCGGCGAGGCTGCAACCCGAGGGCGCGGCGGACGTCGCGGCACCGACTTGTCGTCCCGACGCGGAGAGGTCATGCGAGCCACGAGCGTACCGCTCGAGCATGACGCGTCGGGACCGTCCCCGCCTCAGCTGCGGATCAGCAGGACGCCGGCCAGCAGGAGCAACGCGCCGAGCGCACGCGCCGGCCCGAATGGGTGCTGCGGCACGCCCAGGAGTGCGAAGCGGTCGAAGGCCATCGAGGTGATCAGCTGGCCGGCAACGACGAGCGCGACCAGCGTCGCCGCGCCGAGCCTCGGGAGCAGCACGATGCTCACGCCGAGGTACGCGGCGCCGAAGAATCCGCCCAGCAACCAGATCGGCGGCGTCTCCTGGAACTCGACCGCTGGGAAGTGGGCACGGCTGAGGGTCACCGCGACGATCATCGCCAGGGTGCCGCCGATGTAGCTCACCAGGCCGGCCCAGGAGACGGAGTGGACCCGCGCGCGGAGCCCGGCGTTCAGCGCTGCCTGCACCACGAGACTCGTGCCTCCCGCCATCCCGAGCAGCAGCAGAGCAACTGTCTGAAAGAGCTTCATGCGCGCGATATCGCACGCCCATCCTCCGGCACGGGAAGGAATCGAGGCCTGACCGGTGAGGTCGGACGGCAGGTCAGCGACGGATGAGGAGGACGCCGGCGAGGAGGAGCACCACGCCGAGCGCTCGCCCGGGCCCGAACGAGCGCTGGGGCACGTCGAACAGGGCGAACTGGTCGATCCCCATCGCGGTGATCAGCTGCCCCGCGACGACCAGCGCGAACACCGTGGCGGCCCCGAGCCTCGGCAGCAGCACGATGCTCACCGCGAGGTACCCGACGCCGAAGAACCCGCCCAGCAGCCAGAGAAGCGGGGTCTGCTCGAACCGCGCCGCGGGGAAGTGCACCCGGCCGAGCACGAGCACCGCGATCATCGCCAGCACCCCGCACAGGGCGCTCACGAAGGCGGCCCAGGAGACGGAGTCGAGCCGCGCCCGCAGGCCGGCGTTCAGCGACGCCTGCACGACCAGGGCCGCACCGCCGGCCAGCCCGAGCAGGAACAGCAGGGCCGTCTGGAAGAGCCTCATCGTGGTATCCAACACCTTTGGGCGGCTCAGAACGTGAGCCGCATCGCGATCGCGGACGCCGGACACGCGCACCGGAGCTCCTCGGAGGCCGAGAGCGCGGTCGGAAGCACCTCGCGGCCGACGGTCTCGAACCCGAACCGAGGGAAGTACCCCGCCGCCGTCATGGTCAGAAGATACAGCTCGCGGAGCCCGCCCGCCCGCGCCAGCGCGGCGCGGACCAGCATGCGCCCGATGCCGCGCCCGGCGGCGTCCTCCACGACCGCCACCGACCGGAGAAGCCCAGCCTTCCCATGATGCTCGACGCCCGCACAGCCGAGGAGGACGGCCCCTCGGACGGCAACGACGAAACCGTCCAGATGCTCCCGTACCCCGGCAATCGGCAGGTCACGCGCCGTGAGCAGCTGCTCGATGCTGCGGCGATCCTCCGCGGTCGCTGCGCGTACGACGAGGTCGGCCGAGGGTGACGTCATTGGCGGTTCCGATGACGACACTCGTAGAGGAGTACGGGCGGAAAAGCCAGGCCCGCTGTGCTGCTCCCGCCCGGGTCTCCCGTGCCACAAGGGGCTCAATGGAACCCGTCGCACCGATCACGCTCCGGGGACGTCACGTCCGCCTCGAGCCCCTCGGCCCCACTCACCTCGACGGGCTGCAGGCCATCATCGAGGGCCCGCGGGACACCTTCGGCCTGACGCCCGTTCCGCGGACGCGCCCCGAGCTCGAGGCCTACGTGGCCGCGGCCCTCGAGGACCAGAGGCGCACCGTGGCCTTGCCCTTCGCCACCCTCGACGCGGGGACCGGCCGCGTGGTCGGCACCACGCGCTTCGGCAACATCGAGTTCTGGCCCGTGCCGCCGGGGTCCACCGTGCCGGTGCGAGCCGCGGGCGTCCCCTACGCGGTCGAGATCGGCTGGACCTGGCTCGCGCCGGACGTCCAGCGCACCGCCATCAACACCGAGGCCAAGCGGCTCATGCTCGCCCACGCCTTCGAGCGGTGGGAGGTCTACCGCGTCACCCTCAAGACGGACGCGCGAAACGTCCGCTCGCGCAACGCCATCGAGCGCATCGGCTGCGCGCTCGACGGGGTGATCCGCGCGCATTCGCCCGCCTCGGACGGCGGCCCGCGCGATGCCGCCATCTACTCCATGCTCGCCAGCGAGTGGCCGGATGCCCGGGCGCGGCTGGACGCCCGGCTCGCCCGCGGAAGCGGCGCCGCTACTTGAGCCGGCTCTCGGCCGCGGCCCAGTCGATGTTCGAGAAGTAGGCCTCGACGTACTTCGCGCGCTCGGTTGGCTTGTAGTCCGGCACGAACGCGTGCTCCCACGCGTCCAGCACCACGACGGGCCGGAAGCCGGCGACGTTGTTGATCTCTTGGAGCGTGATCCAGTGGTTGGACAGCCAGCCGGTGTTCGGATCCTGGTAGGTGATCGCCCAGCCGACGCCGGGCATCGTCGCCACTGCCTTGAGGTCCGCCAGGTACACGTCCCAGCTGGAGAAGCTTCCCTCGGCGGCCGTCTTGAGCTTGCTCCCGGGGTTCCCGGTGCCGCCCGGCTTCATCCCCGAGAAGTAGAACTCGTGGAGGACCATCCCGTTGTACTCGAACCCCAGCCGTCGGGTGAGCTCGGCGTAGACGGGGTTGGAGCCCGCTGCCTGCCCTTCCTTCGCGAGACCGAACAGCGTCTCGGTGAGCTTGTTGGTGCGGTTGACGTAGCCCTCGTAGAGCTTGAAATGCGTCTCGAGCAAGCCGTCGCTGATGCCCTTCAGCCCCTTGAGGTGCGGGAACGACTTCGCCGTGTACTTCTTGGCCAGGTCTGCCATGGATGCTCCTCCTGTCGTCGGGCTCCGGGCTTAATGCCGGTCGGGGCCCGTTGGCGAACCGAAAAATGCCCGAGCTTCCAGAGGTGGAGATTGCACGACGGACGCTGGAGCGCTGGCTCGGCGGGGCCGAGGTCACCGGCGCACGGGCCGAGCGGACGCGGGTCTTCCGGGGAGGCGGCCGGGCCGACTTCGACCGCCTCCGGGGACGCCTTGCCCGGGCGGACCGTCACGGGAAGCTGCTCCTCGTCTCGCTCGAGTCGGGGCAGGGGTTCCTCTCGCACCTCGGCATGACCGGAAAGTGGGTCCGCCGCCCGGCCGGAGAGGCCGTGCCGTACAGCCGGGCCCGGTTGATGCTCTCCGATGGCACGGTCGTCCACTACCGTGACCCCCGGCTGTTCGGGCGCATCGAGCCCCACCCGGCGGCGGAGCTCCGCGGCCTGCCCGTGGTCCAGGCCCAGGGTCCCGATCCGCTGCTCGACAGGCTCACGGGCCGTCGGCTCCGCGATGCGCTTGGTGAGACCCGGGTGCCGATCAAGGTCGCCCTGATGGACCAGCGACGGCTGGCGGGCCTCGGGAACATCCACGCCGCCGAGGCGCTGTGGCGGGCCCGGATCCACCCGGCCAGGCCCACCCGGTCGCTCGAGCTGGCGGAGTGGAACCACCTTGCGACCGCGATCCGCAAGGGTCTCGACTTCGCCCTCTCGGCCGAGGACTCCGAGGAGATCGCCTACGTCGAGGAGCCCGGGACGGAGAACCCCTTCAAGGTCTACGCTCGCGCCGGAGGACGTTGCCCCCGCTGCGGCACGCCGATCCGGCTGCTCCGCCAGGGAGGCCGCAGGACCGACTTCTGCCCCCGGTGCCAGCCGGCGAGGAGACGCAAGGGATGACCGTTCGTGCGAAGGGACTGGATCACGTGGCCATCGTGGTCCGCGATCTCGAGGAGAGCATTCCGCTCTGGCGGGACGCCCTCGGGCTCGAGCTGACCCACGTCGAGGAGGTGGCCGAGCAGCAAGTGAAGACCGCCATCTTCGGCCACGGGATGGGACGGGTGGAGCTCATCTGTCCCACCACGCCGGACTCGGGTGTCGCGAAGTTCCTGGCGTCCCGGGGGGAGGGCCTGCACCACGTCTGCATCGAGGTCGAGGACATCGAGGCGGCGATGGACTCGCTCCGGAAGGCCGGGGCCCCCCTGATCGACCGGGAGCCACGCCCGGGAGCGGGCGGCGCGCGCGTCGCCTTCGTTCACCCCAAGGGCATGCGCGGAGTCCTGACCGAGCTCCGCGAGGGACCGTCGGAGCCGGAACCGGTCAGCGGGTCCCGGCGTCGGTGAAGCAGAACAGGTCCTGCTGGTTGTTTGCCGGGTTCTGGCCGGGCAAACAGATGCTTCCGGCGGGGCAGTCCTTGTCCTGCTCGCAGCGGTGGGTGCAGACGCAATACGGCGCGTTCACCCTGCACATGCACTGGTTCGGCGACTCGCAGTCGTTCGACACGGCGTACACCGAGCACGCCTCGCCGTACGCCGAGAGATCGCTGCCACAGGCCCCGATGACCACCAGCGCGAGGGCGGCACCGAGCGACAGCAGGGGAATCCGGATGCTCCGATTCATGTTGACCCCGATGCTAGCGCAAGAGAGAGGGCCGGGGCGCGAAGCGGACGCACACCTCATTGACATGGGTGCGCGTGGGTGTCTTCATGCCGCGCCCTTCGTCCTACCCCTCCGGAGAAACACAGTGAAGGTCACTGCCCTGGCGGCGCTGCTCGTCTCCGCCACCGCGCTCGCGCAGACACCGCCGCCCGGCACACAGACAGCGCCGTCCGGCACCCCCGCCGCCGATACGAAGCTCCGGAGCGACGCCGACATCCAGCGGGAGATCGACGCGCGCGTCGAGGCGGCCAAGAAGGAGCTGCGCGAGGAGATGCGAGCCCAGGCCGCCACCGTGGCCGCCACCTCTGCCGGCTCCACCTGGGAGACCGAGGCCGCCGCGCACCGGAAGCTCGACCTGGTGGAGCTGCACGGGTACTTCCGGGTCCGCCCCGAGCTGTTGCACAAGTTGGACCTCGACCAGCCTCCGGACGCCTCCGGCTACTGGCTGTTCCCCCGGCCCGACGGGCAGTTCACCCTGCTCTCGGGCCTCAGCGGCGGGCACAGCATCGCCGGTACGAACATGCGGTTCCGCCTGGACCCCACGCTCAACATCTCCGAGGAAGTCCGGATCAAGTCCCAGATCGACGCGCTGGACAACCTCGTGTGGGGAAGCACGCCACAGTACGCCTACGTGCGACAGGACCGGGTGGACATCGGCATCCTCGGCTCGAGCCAGATCCCACCCATCGCCGGCGTGAACTCGACGCAGAGCAACCTCGCGGTGAAGCGCGTCTGGGGCGAGGTGGCGACGCCGATCGGCTTGCTGAAGTTCGGCCGGATGGGGGACCAGTTCGGCCTGGGCATCGTCCACAACGATGGGAACTGCCTCGACTGCGACTACGGCGTCACCGTGGATCGCTTCCAGTTCGTGGCCGAGCCGCTGCCCGGCTTCTTCATCGTCCCCACTATCGACTTCGACATCGAGGGGCTGGTGAGCGGCAAGGTGAGCTCCCAGGGCCAGCCGTACGACGTCACCAACGGCGACGACTCGCACACCTTCGGCATCATCCTGGCGCGGAAGGACACCGATCAGAAGGCGCGCGCGAAGCTCGAGGCCGGTGCCACCATCTTCAACTACGGCCTTTTCTTCCAGTACCGGAGCCAGAACTACGAGTACAAGCAGAACGGCATCGGGACCTCGTTCTCCGAGCAGGACGCGTACAAGATCCCCGCGGCGTCGCTGAGCCGGATCTCGCGTGGGGCGTACCTCTTCGTCCCCGACGTCTGGATGAAGCTCGAGCGCAAGGCGTTCAAGCTCGAGCTCGAGGCGGCGGCCTACCTCGGCAAGGCACACGGATGCCTCTCGAACCTCAACGGCTTCAGCACCACCTGTGACTTCTCGCGCGAGCTGACCATCGCCCAGTACGGCGGTGCCCTCCAGAGCGAGTGGCGGCTCATCGACGGGGCGCTGAAGATCGGGCTCGAGGTCGGAGCTGCGAGCGGCGACTCCGCGCCCGGCTTCGGCAACAAGCCGAACCGCCCGAGCAACCAGACCGCGTCCTCCTCGGCCGCGTCCGGCGCGCAGTGGGGCGACTACGAGGGTGCGCAGTACGGGCAGCGCCGGTGCACCCCGACCTCGCCGTCCAGCGATCCGCCGTGCCAGGACACCGACATCCGGAACTTCCGCTTCAACCAGGACTACCGGATCGACATGATCCTGTGGCGCGAGATCATCGGCGGCATCACCGATGCGCTGTACATCAAGTCGGGTGCGTCCTACGCCTTCAACGACTCGCTCAGCGTCTTCGGCGCGCTCATCTACTCGAAGGCCCTGAAGCCGCAGAGCACGCCCTCGGGCACCAGCACCCAGCTCGGCTTCGAGGTGAATGCCGGTGTGCGGTACCAGACCGACGATGGCTTCTACGCCCAGCTCTCCTACGGCATCCTCTTCCCGTTCGACGGGCTCCAGTACAACTACAACAGCCCCTACGTCGGCATCCCCATCTCTCCCGGGGTGGCGCAGGCGATCCGTGTCCAGCTCGGGATCCGCTTCTAGACGCGCGGCAGTCGCGGCGCTGGTCGTGATGGCGGCCGGCTGCGGGGTACGCCCCAACAACCTCCGCTCACCGACGCCCGCTCCGTCGGGTGTGCCTGCCTCGCCCACCGCCCCGGTGCCCGCACCGGACGGCGCGAGCGGCGGTCCCGAGCGCTCGACGACCAGCCGCGGACCCTTCCCGCCGTCGGCGAGCGAGCCGGACGCCGGGCTTTAACGCCGAAACCACCTGGATCGATCCGTCCCTCGCTGGCCCTCGCGGCCGATCACGTCGTCGCTCCTCCGTCGCGTGACGACGGCCCCGCTCCGTCGTCGCTCCTAGTCCTCGGCCACGATTGCGGCGCGATCATCCGGTCGACCCAGGTGGTCTCGGCGTTAGGCTCCAGGTCCGATGGACCACTTCCACCCAGTCCGGGGAGTGCTTCACGCCGATGGCGTCTCGCTGGAGTCCATCGCTGCGCGGATCGGGACGCCCACCTACGTGTATGCCGAGGCGACGCTGCGGCGGCACTTCCGCGTGGTGGACGAGGCGTTCGCCGGCGCTCCGCACCTGGTCTGCTACTCGGTGAAGGCGAACGGCAACCTCTCGCTGCTGGCGGCGCTGTCCCGCTGGGGCTCGGGATTCGACGTCGTGTCCGGCGGCGAGCTGGCACGAGTGCTGGAGGCAGGCGGTGACCCGGGGCGGACCGTCTTCGCCGGCGTCGGGAAGACCGAGGCCGAGATGGCCTTCGCGCTCCGGGCCGGCATCGGGATGTTCAACGTCGAGAGCGCCGAGGAACTCGATGCGCTGGACCGGGTGGGGCGCCGCCTCCGGCGCCGCGCTCCGTTCGCCATCCGGGTGAACCCGGGCGTGGACGCGGGCACGCACCGCCACATCTCCACCGGGCTGGCCACCTCCAAGTTCGGTGTGCCGTTCGATGAGGCCCGGGCGCTGTACGCGCGCGCCCGCAGGATGCTCGGGGTGCGTGCGCGCGGCGTGGACTGCCACATCGGCAGCCAGCTCACGCGCCTTGGACCGCTGGCCGCCGCGCTCCGTCAGGTCGCGGGCCTCTACCGCGCGCTGCGCGCCGACGGACATCCACTGGATTGGCTCGACGTGGGCGGAGGGCTGGGCATCCGCTACCAGGACGAGGCGCCTCCGTCGCCCGACCGCTGGGCAGAGACCGTGCGGGCGTCCACCCGCGAGACGGGCGCCACCGTGCTGGTCGAGCCGGGACGGGTGCTGGTGGGAAACGCCGGAGTGCTGCTCACCCGGGTGCTCTACCGGAAGCGCGCCGGCGGACGGACGCTGGTGGTGGTGGACGCGGGAATGAACGACCTGATCCGCCCGGCGCTCTACGGCGCCGAGCACGCCATCGTGCCGGTGCGCGCCTCGCGCGGTCGGGCGAGGACCGTGGACGTGGTGGGACCGGTCTGCGAGTCCACCGACGTGCTGGCCC
The DNA here is from genome assembly GCA_964507515.1 of uncultured Myxococcaceae bacterium. Taxonomy (GTDB): domain Bacteria; phylum Myxococcota; class Myxococcia; order Myxococcales; family Myxococcaceae; genus RPRB01. The sequence goes on along the minus strand of CAZDSB010000263.1, from coordinate 9,177 downwards.
GGGGCCGACGCCTGGTGCTGCCCGAGCCCGGGGCGCTCCTCGCCATCCGCGGCGCGGGCGCGTACGGGATGAGCATGGCGAGCACCTACAACGGGCGTCCCCGGCCCGCGGAGGTGCTGGTCTCCGGGCGGAGGGCGCGGGTGATTCGCCGCAGGGAGCGAGTCGAGGACCTCTGGCGCGGCGAGGCGGGCGGACGGTAGGGTGGCCGCGCCATGAAGCTCCAGGGGTCGATGACCGCGCTCGCCACGCCGTTCCGTGGTGGAGCGCTGGACGAGGACGCGTACCGGGCGCTGGTGCGCCAGCAGCTCGCCGGCGGCACCGCGGGTCTGGTGCCGTGCGGTACGACGGGTGAGGCCGTGACCATGACCGCCGCGGAACAAGCGCGGGCGGTGCGGGTCGTCGTCGAGGAGGCGAAGGGACGGGTCCCGGTGGTGGCCGGCGCGGGGAGCAACAGCACCGCGAACACCATCGAGGCGATGGCGCGCGTGCGCGAGGTCGGCGCCGACGCCGCGCTGGTGGTCACGCCCTACTACAACAAGCCGAACCAGGCGGGGCTGCTCGAGCACTACCGCGCCTGCGTCCGCGCCCATCCCGGCTTCCCCATCGTGGTCTACAACGTGCCCGGGCGAACGGGCGGCGACATCCTTCCGGAGACGCTGCAGCGGCTCTGCGAGCTGGACGAGATCGTCGCCGTCAAGGAGGCGACCGCAAGCATGATCCGCGCGGTCGACATCCGCGAGAAGTGCGGTGCCCGGCTGACGATGCTGTCGGGCGACGACTTCACCGTGGTGCCCTTCGTCGCCTGCGGGGGCGACGGTGTCATCTCGGTCTCGTCCAACGTCGCTCCGCGGCTGATGGCGGACCTGGTCGATGCCGCGCGACGGGGCGACCGGGAGCGGGCCCTCGAGCTCCAGGTCCGTCTGAATCCCCTGCACCGGCTGCTCTTCGCGGAGCCGAACCCCATCCCGGTGAAGTGGGCGCTGCACCTGCTCGGGATGTTCGGCCCGGAGATCCGCCTGCCGCTCGTCCAGCTGGGTGAGCCGGGCCGGATCGCGCTCGCGACCGAGCTGCGCCGGCTCGGGCTGCTGAGCTGAGCGGCCGGGACCTTCCATCATCCGCCGCGACGCGCTGCGCCGGGAAGCGTCAGCGTTTCGAGGTGGCGGCTGTGCCGGTGCTCGGGGCGGCAGCGCGTTAGAGGATGCCCCCGATGCCGACCGGAACCCGAGCCTCGACGGGCGTGCTCTTCGCCCTCTGCTCCATCTTCATCGTGCAGATCGGCGCCGCCGCGTCGACCGCGATGTTCGCGGCCATCGGCCCCGCGGGCACCGCCTGGCTCCGGCTGTGCTGGGCGGGGCTCATCTTCGTCCTCGTCGCCCGGCCACGCCTCGCGAGCTTCCACCGGCGCGACCTGACCGCGGCGCTCGTCCTCGGCGTCGTGAGCGGCGGGATGACGCTCACCTTCTTCGAGGCCATCGACCGCATCCCGCTCGCCACCGCCGTCGCGATCGAGTTCCTTGGCCCGCTCAGCGTCGCCGTGCTTCGCAGGGCCAGTCGCTGGGGCCTGGTCTGGCCGCCGCTCGCCTTCGCCGGCGTCCTCCTCGTCACCCAGCCCTGGGCGGGGCTCACCGACGGCGTGGGCATCGCCTTCGCGCTCGCCGCCGGCATCTGCTGGGGGTCGTACATCCTCCTCACCCAGCGCATCGGGCAGCGGTTCCACGGAGTCACGGGTCTCGCCGTCTCGATGCCCGTCGCCGCGCTCGCCACCACGCCGCTCGGTCTCGCGCAGGCGCACGGGCACCTCACGCCGATGGTGCTCCTCGCGTGCCTCGGGCTCGCGCTGCTGCTTCCGGTCATTCCCTACACGCTGGAGTTGCTCGCGCTCCGGCGCCTCGACGCGGGCACGTTCGGCACGCTGATGAGCGTCGAGCCTGCCGCCGCGGCCCTGGTCGGCGCGGTGATGCTCCGGCAGATCCCCGGCTGGGGTCAGGCGCTCGGCATCGCGCTCGTCACCGTCGCCGCGATCGGCGCGGCGCGGACCGGTCGCGCGTCGGAGTCGTCTGCCGAGGCCGCGGCCCCCCCGCCTGGACGGGGCGGCAGGCAGCGTGGGACAGAGTCGGCCCCATGGGTCTCCTGACCTTCGCGCTCAACGTGACGCTGGACGGTTGCTGTGACCACCGCGAGATGCTCGCCGACGACGAGATGCACCGCTACTGGACCCGCGTGATGGACGGGGCGGGAGCCATGCTCTTCGGGCGCCGGACGTACGAGCTGATGGAGGGGGCCTGGCCCCAGGTGGCGCGAGACACGAAGGCGAGACCCTCGGACCGGGCCTGGGCGAGGAAGCTCGAGGCCAAGCCCAAGTACGTCGTCTCGACGACGCGCCGCGACTTCTCGTGGAACAACACGCGTCGGGTCGAGGGGGATCTCGCCCGGGCGGTGAAGGCGCTGAAGAAGGCCACGCCGCGCGGAGTGCTGGTGGGGAGCCCCAAGCTCTCGGCCACGCTTCAGCGCCTGGACCTGGTGGACGAGTATCGCTTCGTGGTCCACCCGGTGGTGGCAGGACACGGTCCGTACCTGTTCGCGGGCCTGCAGCCGTCCTTGCGCCTGACGCTCGTGGGCTCCAGAAGGCTCAGGTCGGGCATCGTGGCGTTGCACTATCGCCGGCGCTCGCGGCGCTAGGCCCATGCGTCGTTCAGGAATGGTCACGCACACGGAGCCTCGCCCGGGGAATGGCGCCGGTTGGGCCGCCGCTCCGGGTACCGGCCGGTCAGCAACGGCCGCTCGGGAGCGCCCGACCGTGCTACACCCGTCCGTGGTGTCAGCCATCACTCTCCTCGTCGCGGGAGTCCCGGGTCGCATGGGCTCGGCCGTGGTGCGCGCCGCGGCCGAGGAGCCCGGCGTGAAGGTCGTCGGAGCCGTCGCCCGCCCGGGCACGGCCTCCCGTGGACGCGACGTCGGCACCCTCTCCGGTGTCTCGGCGCTGCACCTGCCACTCCGCGACGACTTCTCCGCGGCGCTCATGGATGTCCGGCCCGACGTCGCCGTGGACTTCACCACCCCCGAGTCCGCCGCCGACTTCGCCGACACCTGCGCCCGCCTGGGCGTTCCCTTCGTCACCGGCACCACCGGCTTCACCCCGGTCCAGCGCGAGCGGCTCGACCGCGCGGCGGCCCGCATCCCGATCGTCATCTCCCCGAACATGTCGGTGGGTGTCCACGTGATGCTCGAGGCGGCCGCGCTCCTCGGCCGTGTCCTGGGTCCGGGCTGGGACGCCGAGGTGCTCGAGCTGCACCACCGGCTGAAGAAGGACGCGCCGAGCGGCACCGCCCTGCGCCTCGCCGAGGTGGTCGCCAAGGCCCGTGGACAGGACGCCGGAGCGATGCGCCTCGTCCGCGCCGGTCAGGTGGGCGAGCGACCCGCGGGAGAGATCGGCGTGCAGACGCTCCGCGGCGGCGACGTGGTCGGTGAGCACACCGTGTTCTTCCTCGCCCAGGGCGAGCGCATCGAGCTCAGCCACCGCGCCACCAGCCGCGACCAGTTCGCCAAGGGGGCGCTCCGCGCCGCGCTGTGGATCCGGGGCCAGCCTCCCGGGCAGTACGGGATGCGGGACGTGCTCGGGCTGTGACCGTGGTCCCCAGCAGCGAGGCGCTCGTCCACGTCGGGCTCGGGGCGAACCTCGGAGACCCCGAGCGCACGCTCGCCGCTGCCGCCGAGGAGATCTCGCGCATCCCCGGCGTCGCGCTCCACGGTCGCTCGTCCCTCTACGCCGCGGCGCCGGTGGGACCCTCCCAGCCCGAGTTCCGGAACGCAGTCATCTCCCTCCTCACGGGCCTCGACCCGCCGGCGGTCCTGGCCGCCCTCCTGGACATCGAGCGGGCACACGGTCGCGTCCGCGCCGAGCGCTGGGGACCCCGCGTCCTCGACCTGGACATCCTCCTGTGGGGAGACAGGGTGGTGGACGCGCCGGGCCTCCACGTCCCGCACCCCGAGCTGCACCGCCGCCGGTTCGCGCTCGAGCCCCTGGCGGAGCTGGACCCGGGAGCCCGTCACCCCGTTCTGCAGAAAACGGTCGCGGAGCTGCTCGCCGACGTGCGAGATCAGCCGGTGCATCGCGTGCATTCCTCGCTGTGGAGACCTCGATGACGATGGCCGCAACCGCTCTGGCGCTCCTGCTCGCCCAGGGCCAGCCACTTCCCCCCGGACACCCCGCCATCAGCGGCGGAGCCGCGCCCGCGGCCGGCCAGCCGTCATCCGGAGACTCGGCGCTCCCTCCCGGTCACCCCGCGATCGGGAGCGGTGCCCCATCCCCCGACGCGACAGGCGCCCCGGGCAGCACCGGAGCGCTTCCCCCCGGACACCCAGCCATCTCCTCCGGCGGCCAGCCGGCCCCGGCGGAAGGCCTCCCGGCGGGTCACCCGAGCGTCGCGCCCGGCACGGCGCCGCCCTCGTCGGACGAGCTCATCCGGCGCATGGACTCCACCCCGGATCTCAAGACGCGGGCCAAGCCGTACGAAGTCTCGGCGGCGATCGGAAAGCTCTACTACGGCCGCGGGCGCTGGGCCGACGCGCGAGACTTCTTCCTCCAGGCCGAGACCACCGCAGCACCGCTCCGCTCGCTGTTCCTCGAGCAGCGAAAGCGGGTGAAGGGCGAGCTGCCCGATCCGTCGGCGTCCGGCTGCCGTCTCGCGAGCGACATGGCGGTGGACAAGGTTGCGGAGAAGGCCCGGGGCCTCGCCGCCCAGAAGCAGCCCGGGCCGGCGGCGTCGTGCGCGCGCGAGGCGCTCGGCCCCGTGCTCGACTCCACCGCCCTGCTGGGGAACACCCTCGCGCTGACCGGCGACGCCAAGGGTGCGCTGGCGGCGTACGAGCGCGTCCTAGAGGTCGACCCACGAAGCGCCTCCGCCCTGTACGGCCACGGCGCCGTCACCTTCGACGTGAAGGGCGACGACCTCGCGGCGCTCCGGACCGCGCGCAAGGAGCTGTTGACCTCGGCCGAGCTCACGGCCGGCACCTCCCAGGGGTCCTCTGCGCGAACCCTCGCCGAGCGCATCGACAAGGTCATCGCCGCCGGAGGTGCCACGAAGTTCGCGCGGCAGCAGGAGAAGACGCGCGCCGAGGCGCGGCCAGCCGTCGCCGCCTCTGGAGCGGCGCCCGCAATGCCGCCGATGGCCGCCGCCGCGCCTGCTCCCTCCGGACCAATGGCCGCCGGATCCGCGTCGCCGCCGCAGCTCAGCAAGGAGACGATGGAGGCGTTCCAGAAGACCGAGGTCACCCCGGAGATGCAGGCCAACTTCGCCCGCCTCATCGAGGACGGCGAGGCGAAGCTGGTGGCCAACAAGTACCAGGACGCCCTCGACAACTACCGCCAGGTGATGCCCTTCCAGCCCAACAACCCCCGGCTGCGCGCGGGGATGGCCTGGGCCCTGGTCGGGCTCCAGCGCCAGCCGATGGCGGACAACGTCTGGCGGGTCGCGGTGACGTCGGACCCGGCCGCCGTGGACGCGCTCGGAGATCGCCTGTCGAAGGCGGGCAACAAGGACGGCGCGCGCGCCCTCTGGACCAAGCTACAGGCCAGCGCTCCGGACTACGCCGCGAGCTCGGGCGTGCAGAAGAAGCTCAGCGGATCGCCCTGATCTCCGTCCCGGACGGCGTCTTCGAGACCGGGACCTCCTTCACCGTCGCCGGCCCGGCGAGGGTCGGCACTTCGAAGGTGACCTCGTCCCGTCCCAGGAACTGGGCGGGCCCGTCCAGCAGGGCCAGCTGCCCCCGCCGCCGCATCCATGCCACCGACGCGGTGAGCAGCACCGCGGTCGTTGCCATCACCAGCCGGAGTCCCACGTGGTCCCCGAGCCAGGACAGCGCCAGCAACCCCGACGCGTAGCCCGCGCCGAGCACCATCGAGTAGAGGCTGCTCACCCGCGCCTGCAGCAGACGCGACACCCGGCTCATGCAGGTCGCGTTCACTCCGGTGAGCGTGGACAGGTACGCGCCCCCGAGCATCGCGACCAGAACCACCGCCATCCAGAACTGCGGGACCAGCCAGTAGCCGGTCGCGATGACGCCGAGGGCGAGCGTCATCCGGCTCACCAGGCGCCGCCGCCCCCACCGATCGGCGAGGGTGCCGGTGAGCACCGCGGCCGCGATCGCTCCCACCCCCTGGGCCGTCGCGAGCACCGACGTTCCGGTCGCCCCGTGCCCGAAGACGGTGATGGCGTACACCGGGATGAGCGCGATGAAGGGCGCGACCAGCACCGAGATGAGTCCGGTCAGCACCAGGGCGGTGCGGATCCCGGCGTCCTCCCGTGCCACCCGGAAGCCGGTGACGATCTCCGCCCAGAGATCGTCGTGCTCGTGGCGTCCGTGCCGCGGCGGCAGCTGGACGAGCACCAGCGACACCAGGACCGCGACGAAGCTCGCCGCGTTGCAGAAGAACGCCGTCGACAGGCCGCCCGCTGCCATCGCCAGCGCGGCAAGGGACGGGCCGATGATGCGGCCGAGGTTGTACTGCGCCGAGCTGAGGCTCAGCGCCGAGAGGAGGTCCTCGGCGGGAACGAGCTCGGCAAGCAGCGACGAGTACACCGGCGAGACCAGCGCGTTCACGCACCCGGCCAGGAAGGCCAGCACCGCCACCGCGGCCACCGACAGCCGTCCGGTCAGCGCGAGCACCGCCAGGATGCTGGCGATCAGGGTCTGTGCCGTGGTCAGGACCGAAAGGAGCCGCCGCCGGTCGGTCCGGTCGGCCAGCGCACCGGCCAGCGGTCCCAGCACCAGGGTGGGCATGTACATGAGCGCGGCCACGGTGCCGGTCCACCCGGCGCGCCCGGTGGCCTGGGTGACGTACACGCCGACCCCGATGGTCTCCATCCAGGTGCCGACGTTGGAGATGAAGGCGCCCAGCCAGAAGCGGACGAAGTTCGGATGGCGGAACGCGCGAAGCGAGGACAGGCGGTCCTGCTGCTCGCGCGCGGGGCGAGCGACGGCGAGATCCAAGGGAGGGTGACCGGAGCTGAGTCTAGCGGGTCGGCCAGTGCACCGCAGGCACAGTCCGGGGCGTTCCGGGCCCATCGAAGGCTTGCAGCGTGGGGACCGTCCCTGGCAAGCAGGGAGGACCGGAGCCCACCCGTGCTCGCCTTCGTCGACACGCCGCGTCCTTCCGATCCGCGCCGCCGCGCGGTCCGGGGACCGCTCATCGCCCTCGCTGGCGCCATCGCACTCTACGTCGCGCTCTGGGTCGTCCCCTGGCGGCTGCATCCATCCACCGGCCGGGGTGCGCTCCGGGTCTACCAGGTGCGACAGGACGGTCGGCTCGAGCCGGTGAACGAGGGCGGGATGATCCCGGTCGGCTCCACGCTGGCGTTCTCGGTGACCTCGGAGCGGGAGGCGTCGGTGGTGGTGCTCGCCCTGTACCCCCGGCGGGTCCTCCTCGCGAGCCCGACCCAGCCGGCCACCGGCGCCATCGAGCGGGTCAAGCCCGGCAGCTCGACGATGCTGGCCGACAGGCCGCGGGTCGACGGCCCTCCGGGGCCGCTGCGATTCCTGGCGGTGTTCTGCAAGAGCGCCCCTCCCCCGGCCACCATCTTCAAGGCGGGGCAGCGTGCGCTGGCGGTGGCTCAGGGAGATCCGGATGGCGTGCGCACCTTGGATCTCGGCTGCGTCGAGGCGTTCGCGAACACCCGGGTGACCCCCGCAAGCCCGCCCTGACGCCATCTCGAACTGCGGCCGCCCCGACCACCGGACACTGGCGCCCGTGGCTCGCTGACTGCGGGTCCCGCCGCGGCCCGCCCTGACCTAGATGAGGCGGGCGGCGAGCAGGTCCTGGACGTCGATCAATCCCACCGGGTGCCCGTCGGCGTTGACGACCGGCAGCTGGTCGACGTGGGCCTCGCGCATCAGCGCCGCGGCGGTGAGGGCAAGGTCCTCGGGCGACACGCAGCGCGGGTGGTGACCCATCATCGCGGAGACGGGCAGGTCGAAATCGCACTTGCCCTTCTCGACCATCCGCCGGAGGTCGCCGTCGGTGAAGATCCCGACCAGCCTGCCCGACGCGTCGATGACGTTCGTGGCGCCCGGCCGGCCCGGGGTGTTGGTCATCACCACCACCGCCTCGTGCAGCGGAGCATCCGCGCGGACCACCGGGTTGGCCTGGCCGGCGCGCATCACCTCGAGGACGCGCATCACGCTCCGGCCCAGCTTCCCGCCCGGGTGGAGCGCCGCGTACTCCTCGCTGCTGAACTGACGCGTCTTGAGCAGCGTCATCGCCAGGGCGTCCGACACCGCGTGCAGCGCCGCCGAGCTGGCGGTGGGCACCAGCCCCAGCGGACACGCCTCGGGGATCGCGCCGACGTCGAGTACCACGTCCGAGCCCCGGGCGAGCGGGGAGTCTCCGTCGCCGGTGATGGCGATGACCTGCGCGCCGAGGCGGCGAAGCGAGGGGAGGAGGCGCACCAGCTCCTCGGTCGAACCGCTGTTGGAGAGGGCGAGCACCACGTCGCCGCGGCTCACCCGGCCGAGGTCGCCATGGAGCGCCTCGGACGGATGCAGGTACAGCGAGGGCACCCCCGTCGAGGCGAGGGTCGCGGACAGCTTCTGGGCGATGAAGCCCGGCTTGCCGAGACCCGTGCAGACGATGTGCCCCTCGCAGGCGCGCATCAGCTCGAGCGCCCGGATGAAGCTGGTCCCCAGTCGGCCCTTCGCGCCGAGGATGGCCGCTGCCTCCGCGTCGAGCACGCCGCGGGCATAGGCGAGCGCGTCGGTCCGCTGCACGGCCCTCCTGCGCGAGGCCGGCGGGCGGGAACGCACACGGGAGGAGGGTCGGGTGACGGGGCGTCGCATCGGCTGGGTGCAGGAGCGCTCATAGCGCGGGGGGGCGGGTGGAGGCCAGCGATCCGGGAGGGAGTCGCGCAGGCGTACGTCGTGGTAGTCGAGCGGTGCACGACGAGGCTGCGCGTCGCGTTCACCTCCTTGCGGACCCTCCTCACCCTCGTCCTCTTCGCCGTGACGCTCGCCGCGGTCGTGCTCCGGCCGCGGGGCATTGCCGCCGGCTGGTGGACGTGCGGTGCGGCCGCCATCGCGCTCGCCGCCGGCCTCGTTCACCCCGGTGAGGTGTGGGCGCTGATCTTGGTCGCGAAGGAGGCGCTGCTGTTCCTCCTGGCGCTCCTCTTCCTGTCGGCCCTGCTC
>CAZDSB010000262.1:0-6552 GCA_964507515.1 uncultured Myxococcaceae bacterium | reverse complement strand
TCAGGCATTCACGTTCACGACCACCCGCCCGCGCACCTTCCCATCGACGATGCGCGGGGCGAAGTCGACCAGCTGTGACATCGGGACCTCCTGCGTGACCTCGTCGAGGTGCAACCGCGAGAGGTGCTGCACGAGGAGCTTCCAGGCGCGGATGCGCTCCTCCATCGGCGTCAGGTCGGAGTCGCAGCCGAGCAGCGCCACGTTCCGGAGGATGAAGGGGAAGACGGTGGCCGGAAAGTCGGACCCACCGGCGAGGCCGCACGCCGCGACCGCGCCCCGGTACGCGGTCTGGCTGCAGAGCGTGACCAGCGTCTGGCCACCGACGGTGTCCACGCCGCCCCCCCAGCGTTCGGAGGCGAGTGGCGGCCCCTTCTGAGCGAGCACGTCGCGCCCGATGAGATCCGCGGCGCCGAGCTTCTTGAGGTAGTCCGCCTCGGAGGTGCGGCCGGTCGAGGCGACGACCTTCTTGCCCAGCGCGGCGAGCAGCGCGACCGCGATCGAGCCCACGCCGCCGGCCGCGCCGGTCACGACGAGCTCGCGCTCCGTCCGGAGCGTGCCGTGATCCTGGAGCGCGAGCACGCACAGCGCCGCGGTGAAGCCGGCGGTTCCGATCGCCATCGCGCTCCGGGCGTCGAGGCTTTCTGGGATGGGGAGGACCGTGGACGCCTGGACCCGGGCGCGCTGGGTGAACCCGCCCCAGACGTTGACGCCGAGGCCGTAGCCGGTGACCAGGACCGGGTCACCCGGGCGGAACCTTTGACTCGTGCTGGAGCGGACGCGCCCGGCGAGGTCGATGCCGGGCACCATCGGCCACTTGCGGATGACCTTGCCGCGACCGGTGAGCGCGAGCCCGTCCTTGTAGTTGAGAGAGCTGTAGGCGATGTCGATGGTGACGTCTCCCGGAGGGAGCGCCGCCTCGTCGAGCGACGTGCGCTTGACCACCGTGCGCCCGTCCGCCTGCTCGGCCACCAGAGCCGTGAACGTGTCCGCCATGGCGCGGGCACCATGGCGCCGGGCGGGACGAAACTCCAGTCAGAGGGCGGAAAATGTTGCTCCCTCACGCTTGCCGGGAAGCACCCCACCTCTCGGACTGAGGGCCTTCTGCGGCTGGCCTGGCATTCGCAAGAGAGGCGGCCCAGGGCGGCGTTGGGGTCGTGGGGCGTGGCGGGGCGTGGGTGGTTGCCTGGCGGTTGCTGGCCTTTCCTGGCCGGCGAGCAGGCTCCGCCCACGCTTCCGCTCACGCGTTTGCCAGCGCGAGGTGCCAGCACGAGGTGCCTGGCACCTCGTGAGGCCCTGCCGCGACCTGCCTGACACGTCTCGGCAACATCTCATGAGGGAATTGGCGCGTTGGCGCGAGGTGCTGGCGCGAGGTGCCTGACACCGCGTGGGGACACCGCGTGGGGACACCGCGTGGGGCAGCCTCGTGCCCTCAGGCGCGCTCGTACTTGAGCAGCGAGACCACGCGGTCCGCGCCCAGCCGGTCCGCCCCGCCCAGGAACGTCAGCTCGACGAGGAAGACGAACCCGACGACGGTCCCGTTTGCGCGGCGGATGAGCTTCTCCGTGGCCGCGGCGGTGCCTCCGGTCGCCAGCAGGTCGTCGACGACCAGTACCCGGGCGTTCCGGACGAGTGCGTCCACGTGGAGCTCCAGGGCGTCGTCGCCGTACTCGAGCCCATAAGCCTCCCGGAGCGTCTTCCGGGGAAGCTTCCCCGTCTTGCGGACCGGAACGAATCCTCGACGCAGCGTGGCAGCCAGCGCTCCGCCCAGGATGAAACCCCGTGCCTCCACGCCGACCACCTCGGTGATGTCGAGGGTGGCCACCCGCGCGGCGAGCGCCGACACGACCCCGTGAAAGAGCACCGGGTCGGCGAGCACAGGAGTCAGGTCCTTGAAGACGACGCCCGGCCTCGGAAAATCCGGTACGTCGCGGATCCGGGCCCGGACGGCGTCGAGCAGGGGAGGAATCATGGGCTGCCGGGCAGCATATGCCGGGCCCAGGGATGGTATAGGCCGGGCGCCATGACCGAACCGGCCTCCAGGCGCGGGCGCCCGACGCTCGTCAAGGAACCCCTGCCGCTGGACAGCAAGCTCCTCGTCCGCATCCACGACCTCATGGTCGAGGCCCGGGTGCTCGAGGAGCGGCTCATCCAGATGTACCGGCAGGGCCACGGATATTTCTGGATCGGCGGCCCAGGCGAGGAGGCGTTCAACGTCACCCTGGGCCTGCTCATGAAGAAGGGCCAGGGGCTCGACTTCGACTACCTCCACGGCCACTACCGCCAGAGCGGGACGCTGCTCGCGCTCGGCGAGGATCCCATCGGGGCGCTCCGGCAGATGAAGAACACCGTCACCGACCCCTACTCGGGCGGCCGGAACTTCGCCGGTCACTTCAGCAAGCGGGAGTGGAACATCGTTCCCATCTCCAGCCCCATCGAGGTGCAGTACGCGATGGCCCCGGGCACCGCGCTCGCCCAGAAGCGCCATGGCGGGGACGGCATCACCATCGTGACGGGGGGGGACGCCGGGACGGCCGAGGGTGACTTCGCGAGCTGCCTCGTCTGGAGCAGCCGCCCGGGGAGCGAGCTGCCGATCCTCGTCGTCGTCACCCACAACCAGTGGGGCATCTCCACAGCTGCCGGCACGCAGCAGGGGTGCAAGACCATCGCCGACCGGGGGAAGGCGTTCGGGATGCAGACTCGCACGATCGACGGGAACGACCCCATCACGAGCTACCTCGAGCTGCAGAAGGCGATGAGCTACGTGCGCAAGGAGCGGAGGCCCTTCCTCCTCGAGGCGAACGTCTCGCGGCTGTACGGCCACTCCAGCGCCTCCGGTGCCAACTTCGTGACCTCCGAGCAGGACTGCGTCGTGGAGTTCGAGAAGAAGCTCGAGGCCCACGGCGTCCTCACCCGGGCGGAGATGGACCAGGTGCGCACGCGCTGGACCGAGGAGATCGCTGCCAAGGCCCGCCAGGTTCGAGACGAGCCGTTGCCCGACGGGTCGAGCATCTGGAAGCACGTCTACGCGGGGGATCGCTGATGGCCAGCATGGCGCAGGCGATCCGGATGGCGCTGCACTATGCCGAGGAGAACCTCGGGGTGACGGACGTCTTCGGCGAGGACGTCGGGCCGCCGCTCGGGGGCGTCTTCACCGCGTCTCAGGGACTGAGGACGGCGTGGAACACTCCGCTGGACGAGCGGGGAATCATCGGCTGCGCCATCGGCCTGGCGCTGGCCGGCCAGAAGCCGGTCGCCGAGATCCAGTTCTGCGACTACATCTTCAACACCATCGATCTCCTGAAGCTCGCCGGGAACACGACCTGGGCGAGCAACGGCGACTGGACCGTACCGATGGTGGTGCGGACCCCGGTGGGCTCGGGCATCCGCGGCAGCATGTACCACTCACACAGCTTCGACGCGTCGATGACGCACATTCCCGGGTGGAAGATCGTGATGCCTTCCACGCCGCTCGACGCGTACGGGCTGCTGCTCTCAGCCTGCCAGGACGGGAATCCAGTGATGGTGCTCGAGCCGAAGGCGCTGCTGCGGCTCAAGGGCGAGGAGCCGATCCCGGGAGAGCCCGGAGACGATCGGGTGCTCTCGAAGATGATCGACGCGCCGCTCGGCGACCGGTCGCAGTGGAAGCCACAGTGGCCGCAGCTCGAGGCGTACATGGTGCCGATCGGCAAGGGGAAGCGGGTCCGCGAGGGGACCGATCTCACCGTCGTCACCTACGGGCGCATGCTCCCGCTGTCGGTGAAAGCCGCGCAGGCACTGGAGGGCGAGGGCATCTCCTCCGAGGTCATCGACCTCCGTTCGCTGTGGCCCTACGACTGGGACATGATCCGCGAGTCGGTGAAGAAGACCGGGCGCGCGCTCTTCGTGAACGAGGACACCGAGGTGACGAACTTCGGCGAGCACCTCATGCGGCGAACGGTGGAGGAGCTGTTCTACGAGCTGCTCGCTCCGCCGCGGCTGCTCGCCGGAAAGTTCGTCCCCGGTATCGGCCTGGCCGACCCGCTGGAGATGGCGAGCGTCCCGCAGCTCCCGGACGTCACCGAGGCGATGCGCGCGCTGGCCCGCGAGCAGCCCTGAGTCAGGGCAGCCGCGCGTGGGACGACGGAAAGGATCCGCGGAGCCGCCGTCGGCTCGCCTGGGCGGCTGCAGTCACAGTAGTCAGGGCAGCCGCGCGCTCACTTTCGCGAGTGCAGGCCGATCATGTTTCCCTCGGTGTCGTAGACGAGGGAGATGAAGCCGTACTCGCCGATGGACTGCTTCGCCTTCTCCACCCGGCCGCCGAGCTTCTTCACCCTGGCCTCCTCGACCGCGCAGTCCTCGCAGGTGAAGTAGACCAGGACGCTGTTCTTCCCGGAGGGGAAGCCCTCGTACTTAGCGAGCGCTCCTGCGGAGCCCTTGCCCTCTCGCTCCATCGGAAAGGTCCAGTACTCGAAGTCCGGCCCGGGGAGCTTGTCGAGCTTGAACCCGAACACCCCCTCGTAGAACGCCTTCGCCCGCTTCATGTCCTGCACGTAGATCTCGAACCAGCCCACTGGATTGCTCATGTCGTCCTCCTGGTTACCCCCTCTCGACGTTCGAGGTCGGCTCAGCCGGACACGAGGGTTGCCCGCATCGCATCCGGCACCGGGACCTTCTCCTGGGTCGTGTAGTTGATGAGGACCACCACGGCCTTTCCCCGGGCGACCACCCGCTCCGGGTCGCCGGCGTGCCAGATCTCGTGCTCGAGAACGATGCTGGTGTTTCCCACCCGCCCGGCGCGCATGCCGATGGTGACCCGGGCCGGATACTCCACCGGCTCGAGGTAGTCGCACTCGATCCGGGCGAGGATGGGGCCGACGGAATCGCCAGGCAGGGTCGTCATGCCCAGCTGCCGGAAGAGCGCGATCCGCGCGGTCTCCGCCCAGGCGATGTACCGGATGTTGTTGACGTGCCCGAGCGCGTCCATCTCGCCCCATGCCACGTCCAGCGTCACCTCGGTGGTCCAGCGACCCATCGATCCTCCTACTCGTCGCGGCGGCACGCCCGTCAGGCGGAGGCCCTCCCGGGCAGCCGAGTTGCCTGCTGCGGCGGCAGATGTCCAGCGCCGACCACAAGAAACGTTGCGCCGCCGCCGGCCGGGCGACAGGATCGGGTTCGCCCTGCGGGGCGAAAGGAGGTGATGCCTTGACCGAGCATAATCAAGGCGTCGCCTCTCTGGGCGCGGTGTAGAGCAAGCAGGGCCGCGCGCACGAGAGCGGCGCAAGGTTTCAAGCCCGCCCCCTGGCGGCTGGAGGCGCAGTGTCTGGCCACCGGGGAGGCGGGTTCTTTCGTCCGGACCTCGGCGCAGCTCAGATGGCGACGGTCTTCCAGGTACCCCGGCGGAACACCGCTCCGCTGGCGATGGCGAGCAGGCTGAAGGCGGCGAGGCAGGCGATGTACGCGCCGGTGGTGCCGAGCCCGGCGTGCACCGAGAGCACCCATGCCAGTGGCAGCTCGAAGGCCCAGAAGCAGAGGCCGTTGAGCCAGGTCGGCGCCCAGGTGGCGCCGGCGCCGTTCAGGGACTGGGTGAAGGTCATGCCGTACGCGTAGAAGGCGAACCCCGTGGAGATGATCCGCAGCCCGTGGGTGGCGTGGTCGAGTACCACCCGGTCACCGGTGAAGATGCCGACGATGTGCGGCGCCGCGGCGATGAAGATCACGCCGATGGTGCCGAGGAAGATCGCGCCGATGCCTCCGGCGGTCCACGCGGCGCGCTCGGCGCGGTCCGGCTTCTTGGCTCCTAGGTTCTGGCCCACGAGCGTGGCGGCCGCGTTGGCCAGCCCGAACGAGGGAAGGATGGCGAAGATGACCAGCCGGATGGCGATGGTGTAGCCGGCGACGGCCTCGCTCCCGAACTTCGAGATGATCCGCACCAGGACGATCCAGCTGGTCATCCCGACCACGGTCTGGAGTGTCCCCGCGCCGGAGAGCTTGAGGACGGAGAGCATGGTCCGCAGCTCGAGCCGGACGTGGCGCCACCGGACCGTCAGACGGCCGTCGCCTCGGGTCAAGCGGTACACCTGATAGACGACGCCTGTCGTCCGGCCGATGGAGGTCGCGATGGCGGCTCCGGCCACCCCCATCCGCGGGAAAGGACCGACCCCGAAGACGAGGCACGGCCCGAGGACGATGTTGATGCCGTTTGCGAGCCAGAGCGCGCGCATGGCGGTGGCCGCGTCACCCGCGCCGCGGAAGATGGCGTTGATCAGGAAGAGCAGGCACACCGAGACGTTCGCGCCGAGCAGCACCCGGGTGAAGTGAACGCCATGCTCGAGGACCCACGGCGAGCCGCCCATCGCCCGGAGCAGATCCGGGGCGAAGTAGGCCCCGGCGGCGGACAGGGGAATGCCGAAGATGAGCCCGAGCGCGATGGCTTGGACCGCCGTTCGCGCCGCCGACTCCTCGTTCTTCTCGCCCATGCGACGGGCGACGAGCGAGGTCGCACCGTTGGAGAGGCCGAAGGAGAGCGCGTAGACCATCGTCTCCATGGTCTCGGTGAGGCCGACGGTGGCCTGG
>CAZDSB010000261.1:0-4472 GCA_964507515.1 uncultured Myxococcaceae bacterium | reverse complement strand
CCATCGGAGGGCTGCGGATGATCGACGGCAACCAGGCCGACGACAAGCTCATCGCCGTGCTCGCCGGCGACACCGCCTACGGGCACCTCCAGGACGTGAGCCAGCTGCCGCCGGGGATGCTCGACCGCTTCCGCCATTATTTCCTCACCTACAAGCAGATGCCCGGCGAGAAGCGTCCGGTGGAGATCCCCGAGGTCTACGACCGCGCCGAGGCCCAGGAGATGGTTCGCCGCAGCCAGGCGGACTACTCGGCCGAGTTCGGGCATCCCTCGGAGCGGGTCAAGATGCTCCTCTCGCTGCTCGGTCTGGACGATCGCGCGAGGTGAAGCTCAGGTCGCGCGCGCGGCACGGCGCGCCCACCGCTCGACGGCGGTGGTGAGCAGGGCGGCCGCTCCGGCGCGGGCCGCCGGGTCCGACTCGCTCCAGTCGGGAGGGCTGACCTGGATGGCCTCCTCGAACGGAGGGTCTCCCTGCAGGGCGCGCGGGTCGACCTTCCCGGCGAAGGCGACGACGCGCGTCGAGCTCGAGCGCCGCGCACGCCGGGCCAGCTCCAGCGGGCCCTTCCCGCTGAGCGTCTGGGTGTCGAGGCGCCCCTCGCCGGTGAGGACCCAGTCCACGCCCCGGAGCTTCGCGTCGAGGTCGAGGAGCTTCGCCAGGTGGTCGAAGCCGCGGCGGATCTGCGCGCCGCAGCCCACCAGCAGCCCGTACGAGAGCCCTCCCGCGGCGCCCGTACCGGGCAGGTGTGCGGCATCGACGCCCAGGTCGCGCTGGACGATCTCCGCGAGCCGGGCGAGCGCGGCGTCGAGCACCTCGACATCCTCCGGCGAGGCGCCCTTCTGGGGACCGTAGACGTGGCTCGCCCCGGTCGGCCCGCAGAGCGGGTTGAGCACGTCGGTCATCACGGTCATCTCGGTCGAGCGGACCGCGGTGAGCACGCCCTCGGGGACGATCCGCGCCAGGCTCCGGAGCGCCGCGCCGCCGGGAGGAAGCGCGCGACCGGAGGAATCGAGGAATCGGTAGCCGAGGGCCTGCAGGGCGCCCACGCCGCCGTCGTTGGTGGCACTGCCGCCGACCCCGATGAGGAGCGAGCGGATGCCGGTCTCGAGCGCGTCGGCGATGAGCTCGCCGGTGCCGATCGTCGTGGCCACGAGGGCATTGCGCTCCGCCGGAGCCAGGAGCGAGAGCCCCGAGGCGCGGGCCATCTCCACCACGCCTCCACCGGGCCAGCTCGCCCACTGCGCCTGGAGTGGGCGTCCGAGCGCGTCGTGCGCCCAGGCGGTGTGCCATTGACCACCGAGCGCCTCGATCAGCGCGTCGGCAGTGCCGGGTCCCCCGTCCGCGAGGGGGAGCACGGTCACCTTGGCCTCGGGCCAGCCGGTGCGCACGCCGGCCTCGATGGCGCGCGCGGCCTGTCCGGCGGTCAGGCTTCCCTTGAACTCGAGCGGCGCGACGAGGATGCGAACGGTCAAGGAGGCGGAGCGGCGATGGGCAGGCTGGGAGGTGGAGGAGGAGAGCGGACGAGATCCGTCGGAAGCGAGGCGTCCACGCAGCGTGGCACCGGCGTATGCAGGTCGCAACGTTGCCCCTGACCGCAGCCGAGCCCGCACGGATTGTCCTCGCACAGCCCGTTCTCCGGATTGCAGACCTGGCGCGCGTCGCAGACCGCGTAGCAGCCGCCCTGGGCTCGGCTCACCCCCGAGCCGATCATCCCCCAGGCCACCAGAGCGGCGGCGCCGGAGGCCTTGCTGCTGCTGCCGCAGGCCGCGAGGAGGAGCAGCAGGAGCAGCGACGCGATCCGCTCGCTCATCGGCCAGCCTCCTCGAGCCACGCGGTGATGGGCCGGGGGCCGTCCTCGTCGGGCCAGACGGAGCGGGCGATGACCTCCAGCCGCCGCTGGAGGCGGTCCATCTCCTCGGCGGGCTCGCGCGCCGGCCCCGTGGCGCGGTGACAGAAGTAGGTGCGGCACCCGAGAGGGCGCGCGGCGTACGCGGTGCAGCGCCGTCCCGCGGCGTCGAGGAAGGCGCAGCCACCGTCGACGCGCGGCGGAGGCAATGCCGGCACCGCGCGGCGGAGCGCCTCCCACTCCACGCTCCACAGCCACGGCTCTCGCCCGCGCGCCGCGAGCTGGCAGCACTCGGCCGTCGCCGGGCAGCGGAAGCCGGACCACGCAGCGTCCGCTTGCCGGTAGAGCGTTTCTAGCGCGCGCGCGGCGGTCCGCTCCGCATGCGCGCGGCGAGCGGCATCAGGCGACCAGCTCGCCGGCGCGTCCTCGCTCACGGCCCACCGTCCGCCGCCGGGCCGCCGCAGACGAGCCCGGACGGGCACTGCGACGGGAGCACGGAGCCGGCAGGGCAGGTCCAGCCCGATGGTCCGCAGATCGCGGGGACGCCCACCTCGGTCCGGCAGCCGTCGGGACAGCAGTAGACGGGGACAGGCGTCTCGCACGGGGTGCTGCACCCGAGAACCGCGCCTCCGACCAGCGACATCACCATCATCCAGCTCCGCAACGTGCATCCCCCGCGGCCCGGGCGCCTGGCTGACGTGCCTACTCCGTGGTCGTGCTTCCGTCCACCTCCGCTGCGTTGACCCCGATCACGAGCCCGCGTCCGGAAACGGACCCCTGGAGCAGCGTCCGTGTTCGCGGATTGTCCTCGTCCAGAGCCCCGCGAGCTCAGTCGACGACGCGCAAGACGTAGAACTTGAGATACCGCGTCTCGCGCAGCGCAGTCAGGACGGGGTGGTCCCGAGACGCACCTCGTCGTTCCACGATCTGCACCCGACGCCGTGCATCCGCTGCGGCCGAGGCCAGCATCGCCTCGAAGCGCTCCTCGTCCACGTGGTAGGTGCAGCTCGCGGTCATCAGGATCCCGCCGGGCGCCAGGAGCTGGAGCGCCCGGAGGTTGATCTCCTTGTAGCCGCGGACCGCGGACTCGATCGCGTCCTTGTTCTTCGCGAACGAGGGCGGGTCGAGCACGATGGTGTCGAACCGGCGGCCCTCGTCCACCGCGTCGCGCAGGTAATCGAAGGCGTTCGCGCTGACGACCTCGACGTTGCGAAATCCGTTTCGCTCGACGTTCCGGCGCAGCCCCTCGCAAGCCTGCTCGGAGATCTCCACCGCCGTGACCCGCGTCGCCCGCGTCGCCAGCTGGAGCGCGAACCCGCCCAGGTACGAGAAGCAGTCCAGCGCCTCGCCGCGCGCGTAGGTCGCCGCGAGCTCATGGTTCTCGCGCTGGTCGAGGAAGGCGCCGGTCTTCTGGCCGGCCTGCACGTCCGCCGACACGCGCACCAGCCCCTCCGGGTACTCGATCCGCTCCGGCATCTCGCCGCGGAGCACCGCGCGCCTTGGCTCGAGCCCCTCGAGCGTCCGGACGTTCACGTCCGAGCGGTCCATCACCCCGCGCGGGTGGAAGTGGGACGCAAGGAGATCGGTCAGGAGCTCCCGTCTCGCTTCCGTGGCCTGGATCAGGAACTGGACCGAGAGGACGTCACCGTAGCGGTCCACCACCAGGCCGGGCAGCAGATCCGCCTCGCCGTGCACCACGCGGTAGGTCGTCTCTCCGGGGTACAGCGCGCGCCGCAGCGCATCGGCCTGGGCGATGCGGGCGGTGAGGAGCTCCGGGCCGACCACGACGTCCTCGAAGGACATCCAGCGGAGCGCGATCTTCGAGGTCGACGAATAGAACGCCTTCCCCAGGAACCAGCCGCGCGGGTCCACCACCCGCACCACCTCGCCGCCGGGGAGCTGCGGGACGGGGAGCAGATCCGCCCGGTAGATCCACGGGTGGCCCGACTGCCAGCGCTCCGTGCCTCGATGACTGAGCGCGACCTGCGGCGTTCCGTCCGGGCCCACCGAGGGCGGTGGCGGCAGCGGCCGCTGCGGACGAGGGCCGCGGCGTGGAGGGCGCGTTGCTCGATGGGGGCGGCTCGGCGGTGGCATGGCTTGGCTCAGGTGCTCTCGATCCGCCAGCAACGATGGGCGTCGCGTTGATGGATGTCCTGCGGAAGGCTCCGGGGGGTCAGCTCCTCGAAGCGTGCCGGCAGCCCGTCCGGCTCGAGGCGGAATCCCTTGTAGTTGGTCGAGAAGTACAGCACTCCGCCCGGAGCGAGAAGCCCCAGCGTTCGCTCGAGGAGTCGCCGGTGGTCGCGCTGCACGTTGAAGTCGCCCCGCATCGCCTTGCTGGTGGAGTGGGCTGGTGGATCGAGCACCACCAGGTCCCACTGGTCACGCGCCTCGTCGAGCCAGCGCAGGCAGTCGGCGCGCACCAGCGCGTGCGCGTCGCCGCGCGCCCCGTTCAGCGTGAGATTCCGTTCGGCCCAGTCGAGGTAGGTCGCGGACAGATCAACGCTGGTCGTGGCCCGGGCCCCGCCGGTCGCTGCCGCGACGGTGAAGCTGCCGGTGTAGGCGAACAGGTTGAGCACGCGCTTGCCGCCGCTCTCCTCGCGAACCCGGGCCCGGGTGTTCCGGTGGTCCA
>CAZDSB010000260.1:0-6836 GCA_964507515.1 uncultured Myxococcaceae bacterium | reverse complement strand
CGCGGGGATCGCCCCGAAGAGCAGGCCGGTCACCAGCGCCACGCCGAGCGCGAAGGCGCCGACCCGGCCGTCGATCGCGACCTCGCGCGCCCGCGGCAAGGTGTCCGGGGCGACGCCCAGCACGGCAGGCACGGTGAAGCTGGCGAGGAGAAGGCCGGCCGCGGATCCGGCGAGCGCGAGCAGGAGGCTCTCGGCCAGCAGCTCCCGGACCAGCCGCGAGCGCTCCCCGCCGAGCGCCGCGCGCAGGGTGAGCTCCGGCAAACGCGCCATGCCCCGGGCGAGCAGGAGGTTCGCGAAGTTGGTGCAGGCGAGCAGGAGCAGGAGCGACACCGCGCCGAAGAGAAGGAGCAGCGGCTCGCGGACCGAGCCGGTCATCCGCGTCCGGAGAGGCTCCAGCGGGTAGGCGCGGCCCCGGTTCGCCGCCGGGTAGAACTCGGCCAGGCGCTTGCCGGCGGCGTCGACCTCGGCCTGTGCGCGCGCCAGCGAGACGCCGGTGCGCAGCCGGGCGACGGTGGTCATGAAGTGCGCGACCCGTGCCTCCGCGGCCTCGGGGTAGCCCACGCGCATCGGGACGAAGATCTGCGCTTCGGAAAGCGGGAGCGCGAAGCGAGCCGGGAGGATGCCCACCACCTGGAAGGGTCGGCCGCTGAGGGTCAGGGTCCGGCCGAGGAGCGCGGTTCCGCCGTGGCGGCGGGCGAGCTGATCCGAGACGACGACGACCGGCTCGGCCCCGGCGCGGTCGTCGTCCAGGGTCAGGAGGCGCCCGGCGGCGGCGGGAACGGCGAAGGCCCGGAGCAGCTCTCCGCTCACCAGCGCCGCAGGGATCTGCACCGCGGTGTCGCCCTCGAGGACGTCTGCCGGCCATGGGGCGAAGGCGCCGATCGCCTCGAAGCCGGCCACCTGGGTCCGGAAGTCCTCCACGTCGGGGTACGACTGCTCGGAGCGGAAGGCGACGAGCGAGGACGGCCGGGGGTAGGCGAGCGGGCGGAGGAGCACCCCATCCACCAGGGCGAACAGGGTGACGCTCGCGCCGACGCCCACCGCGAGCGAGGCGACGACGAACGCGCTGAAGACGCCCGCATGGCGCAGCGAGCGGAACGCCGTCCGCAGATCCTCGAGGAGTCCCCGCATGCCGTTTCCGCGAGCAGCATCCATGCCAGCGAGGTGCGGGGCGCGCCTCGGCGTTGGCCGGTCGGATGCGGGAATGCCCGTCCCAGGCGCGGACGGGGCGGAGCTACGGGGTGTCGGCCTTGCCCGCGCCTGCCTTGAGCCTCTGGTACTCGTCCCAGTGGCGGCGCGCCTCCTCGAGGAGACGGCGGATCTCCTTCTCCTCGGCGGTCCCGAGCGCGGGGCCCCCGCGCTCTGTGGCGGCCTGGGCCGTGGAGGTCGCCTTGCCCTCGACGATGCGCAGCTCGCGGGGCTCGGCCTCGCCGTCCCAGGAGAGGAGGAGGACCAGATCGCCGCGGTGGCGCTGGAAGAGCGGCGCCAGGAGCCGGAGGGTGAAGGCGGCCTGCGGATCGTCCCGGACCACCAGGCTCTCCGCCTCCAGCCCCTCGGCCACCACGCGGAAGACGAGGCGGGAGGCACCAAAAGAAACCTCGGCGCCGTCGCGCGAGGAGAGCCGGAGCCCCGGCAGGTTCGCGTCCTCCACCGCCTGGGCGAGGCCACCCGGGGTCACGGTGAGCCGGAGGACGACGACCTCCGCCGACGACAATGTTGGCGAGGAGCTCCCCATCAGAGCTCCACCTTCTTCTCGGTCTGGTTCTGACCGTCGAAGCGCAGACAGATGCCCTTCCCCTCCACCTTGGTGACGAGGTTGCAGGGCCTCCGCCAGATGGTCTGGAGGTTCCGGAGCGTCTCGCGCGCGTAGTCCGGCTTGAGGTCCTGCCCGTCGTGCTTGTGGGCCAGGAGCAGCTCGCCCCGGTTCTCGAAGTTGCCGTCCACCACCTCGATGATGGGCTGACCGAAGTTGGTGAGCTGGCTGAGCAGCTTGTTCTTCACCTTGCGGAACTCGCGGTCGAGGATCTCCCAGCTGTTCCGCTTCTCGTTGAAGCCGTAGACGAACAGCTTCTGCTCGAGCGCGAACTCGGCGGTGAGGAAGGTGTCGATGAAGGTGACGTCGTTGTAGTGCTTGCGGACCTCGAAGATCTTCTCGCGCCCCAGGCCGAGGTTCTTGTCCCAGGCGCGGCGGGCCTTGAGGTCGTCACACTCGTCCCACTCCTTGCCAAACCGTCCCTTGTTCCAGCGCTCCTCGATGTCCCGGTACAGCTCGATGCCGAGCTTGTACGGGTTCAGCGCGCCGGGCCGCGTGCCCAGGGTGCCCGAGTGGTGGTCCGCGTAGTCGATGATCTCGTCGGCGTTCAGTGCCTTCCGGGTCATGATCGTGGAGTGCCAGTAGCTGGCCCAGCCCTCGTTCATGATCTTGGTCTGGCCCTGCGGCGCGAAGTAGTAGGCCTCCTCCCGGAGGATGGCCAGCACGTCGAACTCCCAGGGCTCGAGCGGTGCGTGCTCGAGGAGGAAGAGCAGCACGTCTCGCTGGGGCCGCTCGGGGAAGTGCTTCTTCTTCGCCTTCTCGTCCTCGACCTTCTTCCGCTGCGACTCGAGGAACTCGAGGGGGTTCACGTAGCCGCGCATGTACTCGCGGTCCACGCGGAAGCCCTCCACCCGCTCGTTGCTCTTCTCCTCCTGCTCGGCCCGCTTCGGGTCGGGGGAGCGGCGGATGTACGGCGAGTGGTAGTCGATGAGGTTCTCGAGCGAGAGGGCCCGGTCGATGAAGTCCTCGACCTTCTCGATGCCGACCTTGTCCACCCACCGCCGGACGCGGGTGGCGTGGTTGGCCATCTCGTCCATCATCCGGCGGTTGGTGTGCTGGAAGTAGAAGTTGTTCTTGAAGAAGTCGCAGTGCCCGTAGACGTGGGCCATGACCAGCTTCTGGTCCACCTCGGCGTTCGACTCGAGCAGGTACGCGTAGCAGGGGTCGTTGTTGATGACGAGCTCGTAGATCTTGCTGAGCCCGTACTCGTAGCCCTTGCTGAGCTGCTCGTACTCCATGCCCCATCGCCAGTGCGGATAGCGGTTCGGGAAGCCGCCGTAGGAGGCGACCATGTTCAGCTCGTCGTAGCCGAGGAGCTCGAAGACGGTCTCGAAGAAGTCCAGGCCGAAGGCCCGGGCGTACCCCTCGATCTCGTCCTTGAGCTGTGCGAGGCGGGGCGTGAGGCTCTTCGGCATCAGCGCCCCCTCCCGAGGAAGTCGCGGATGGACTGGTAGATGGCGTCCTTGTCGGCGATCTCCGAGAGGGCGACGTTCTCCGAGTCACCCACCGTCTCGCGCAGGTCCTTGATGAACTGTCCCGAGCCGTAGGGGCTCTCCACCTGGCCGTAGGCGAACTGGTTCACTCCCGGGAGGATGTCCGCCCGGAGCATCTCGATGCAGTGGCGGGTGTCGTCCGCGCTCCAGTTGTCGCCGTCGCTGAAGTGGAAGGGGTAGATGTTCCAGCTGCCCGGTGGGTAGTCCGCGCGGATGATGTCCCGGCAGAGCTTGTAGGCCGAGCTGATCATCGTGCCGCCCGACTCGCGGGTGTGGAAGAAGGTCTCCCGGTCCACCTCGCGGGCCACCGCGTCGTGGATGATGTACCGGCACTCCAGGCCCTTGTACTGGTGCCTGAGCCAGGTATCGAGCCAGAAGCTCTCGATGCGGACGATCTCCTTCTGCTCGTCACCCATCGAGCCGGACACGTCCATCATGTAGATGATGACCGCGTTGGTCTCGGGCAGGTTCTGCAGGCGGTAGCTGCGATAGCGGCGGTCCTCGCGGGTGGGGATGATGACTGGGCGGCTCGGATCGTAGGTGCCGAGCGCGATCTGCCGCCGCAGCGCCTGCTTGAAGGTGCGCTTGAAGTGGCGAAGCGACTCGGGGCCGGTGGTGTTGACGCCGGTGTACTTGATCTTCTGCGCGACCACCTGCTCCTTGCCGCGCCGCTCGATGTTGGGGAGCTGGAGCTCTTCTCCGAGGATGGAGGCGAGTTCGTCGAGGCTGACGTCCACTTCGAGGGCGTGGTCGCCCTCGCCCTGTCCGGCCTTGTGGCCGTCGCCGGGCTGGACCGAGCCGGGGCTGAGCTGCTGGCCGACCTCGCCCTCACCCTGGCCGACGCCGCCCTGCTCCTTGTGGCCGTACTTGAAGTGGGGAATGTCGATGAAGGGGATGGGGATGGAGATGGTGTCCTTCCCCTTCTTCCCCAGCATCTCGCCCTTCTGCACGTAACGACGGAGGTTCGCCTTGATCTTCCCGCGAACGATCTGCTTGAAGCGCGAGTGGTCCTGGTGAATCTTCAGCGACACTTCTACTCCTTGGCGTCCCCGCGCGCGAAGATGCTGGCCACGAAGTTGAGGACGTCGGTGGAGCAGATCTCACAGTAGCCGTAGTTCTTCATCAGCCGGTCCTTCACGAGATCGATCTTCTCCTGCGTCTCCTTGTCGACGACGCTCGAGACCAGATTCTTCAGCTTGATGCTGTCCTTCTGGTCCTCGAAGAGCTTGAGCTCCAGAGCCTTGTGGAGCCGCTCGTTGGTCCGGTAGTTGAAGGTCTTGCCGTCCACGGCGAGCGCGCCGATGTAGTTCATGATCTCGCGGCGGAAGTCGTCCTTGCGGCTCTCGGGGATGTCGATCTTCTCCTCGATGCTCCGCATCAGCCGCTCGTCGGGCTCCTCGTAGAGGCCGGTGTACTTGTTCCGGACTTTCTCCTTCTGGGTATAGGCCTTGATGTTGTCGATGTAGTTGCCGCAGAGCTTGCCGATCGCGTCCTCGTCGGCGCTGATGGCGCGCTGGACCTCGTTCTTGACGATGTCCTCGTACTCCTGCTTCACGGTGGTGAGCAGCTCGCGGAAGCGCTTCCGCACCTCGTCACTCGAGATGAGGCTGTGGCCCTTCAGCCCGGCCTCGAGCTCGTTGAGCACCATGAAGGGGTTGATGCATCCCTCGCCCTTGTCGCTCACCAGGGCGTTGCTGATCTTGTCCTGGATGTAGCGGGGGCTGATGCCCTCCAGGCCCTCGCGGGAGGACTCCTTGCGGAGCTCCTTGATGTTGTCCTCGGTGAAGTTGGGGAGGGTCTTGCCGTTGTAGAGCTTCAGCTTCTGGAGGAGGGTGAGGTTGTGCTTCTTCGGCTCCTCGAGCCGGGTGAGCACCGCCCACATCGCGGCCATCTCCAGGGTGTGCGGGGCGATGTGCTTGCCCTTGATGGCGTGGGCGTTGAAGTCCTTCTCGTAGATCTTCTGCTCCTCGGCGAGCTTGGTGATGTACGGGATGTCGATCTTGACGGTGCGGTCCCGCAGGGCCTCCATGAACTCGTTGTTCTCGAGCTTCTTGTACTCGGGCTCGTTGGTGTGCCCGATGATGACCTCGTCGATGTCGGTCTGGGGGAACTTCTTGGGCTTGATCTTGTGCTCCTGGGAGGCGCCCAGGAGGTCGTAGAGGAAGGCGACGTCGAGCTTCAGCACCTCGACGAACTCGATGATGCCGCGATTGGCGATGTTGAACTCGCCGTCGAAGTTGAAGGCCCGCGGGTCCGAGTCGCTGCCGTACTCGGCGATCTTCCGGTAGTTGATGTCGCCGGTGAGCTCGGTGGAGTCCTGGTTCTTCTCGTCCTTGGGCTGGAAGGTGCCGATGCCCACCCGGTCCTTCTCGCTGAAGATGAGCCGGTTGACCCGGATGTGCTGGATGAGGCGGTTGAAGTCACCGCCCTCCTCGGTCATCAGCTCCTTGAAGACGAAGCGGCAGGCGGGGCACAGCTCGTTGCCCTCGGGGATCTGGAAGTCGCTTCCGTCCTGGATGTCGGCAAAGATCTTCGGGCGCCACTCGCGGGGGATGAGGTTGAGCGGCTCCTCGTTCATCGGGCACTTCATGCGCTCCTTGTGGAGCGTGCCGTCGGCGCCCTTCCTGTTGTGGGTCCAGGTGAAGGTGTAGGCGGCGCCCTCGGGGGTCTTGCTGTACTCCTCGATGCCCTTCTTGAGCAGCCGGGCGATGGTGCTCTTGCTCGAGCCCACCGGACCGTGGAGGAGGATGACGCGCTTCTCGGTGCCGTATTGCTGCGCGGCGGACTTGAAGACGTTGACCAGCTTCATCAGCGGGACGTCGAGGCCGAAGATCGCGTCACGGCCGCCGAAGCGCTCGTCGCTGAAGAAGTGGTAGCGGATGAGCTTCTTCTTGTTGTCGATGTACTCCGTCTTCCCGTGGCTGAGGATCATGTCGTAGATCCTCTGGAAGGCGGTGCGGGTCACCCGCGGGTTCTGGCGAACCAGATTCAGGTAGTCCTCGAAGCTCCCCTCCCAGTGCAGCTCGGCGTACTGCTTGCTGTCCTGGAGCTTCGCGATGCGCTCGACCCACGAGCCCTGCGCAACGGTCGTCATGTCTCGTCTCTATCCTCTGGCGCTCCGCGAAGGGCGGGCGCCCACAAACCCCACACCGGCGCGGGGTGGGACCGCGCGAGCGTGTCCGGTGCTGGGGGGGCGGGCGGCTCCCGGAGGCGAGTTTGGCGCCTTGCCGGGTCGACGCCGTCCCGCGCGACCGGGACGCGGGGTGGAGACTTCCTGACTCCCCGAAGCTTATTCGCTCCGCTCGAGCGCTTCCAATGCCCCCCGGGTCCCTGCTAGGCGCAGCGGACAGATCGATGCCCACCCCGTCCGTTGCGCCCCGGATCGAGGATCCTTCCTCGATGGCGGGCTCCCCTCCCCGCGTATCGAGCGAGGAGGCGAGAGCCATGTGGAGTCTGCTCTTCGCCTGCGCTCTCGTGCTTCTACCGCGGCTGGCTGTCTTTCCGTGGAGCGAGAACCTCTATGGGGACGC
>CAZDSB010000259.1:0-7019 GCA_964507515.1 uncultured Myxococcaceae bacterium | reverse complement strand
GTGGTGTCCGCGTAGTAGTGCTTCTGGGTGCCGGCGCGCACCACGCTCCGGAGCGCGATGTAGGCGTAGACCTCGTCGACGTCGGCGATGGACGCGACGTCACGGAGGAGCTTCTCGTTCTGCGGCTCGGCCGCGACGATGGAGAGGATGCGGCGCTCGTCGTCCACTGCCAGCGGGAGGAAGTGGTGTGCCTCGGCCAGACGCACGGGGACGCGGTCGAGCAGCTCGCTCGGGATCTGTGCGCGGGACAGCTTCTCGGCCGAGACGTAGCGGGTCTTCAGCTCGGAGGCCAGGAAGCGGAGCAGCACGGACTCACCGAGCAGACCCATCTCGACGAGCGAGTCGCCCAGGCGATGCCCGGTGAGCCGCTGCTGCTCCAGCGCCTGCTGCACGGCCTCGCGGGTGACAAGGCCGGCCGCGACGAGGCGATCTCCGAGCTTTGGACTCATCCTGACGGTCAGGGAGTCTGCCGGATCCAGCCGGGGAGGAGAATTGCGGTCCTTCTGACCCTGTTCATCCGTCCGGAGGCCGCTCGGACACGGGGGTCTCGGCGGACTCGGGCGGGGCTGGCTCGGCAGGGGGCACGGGGGGGTCCCCGGTCAATGCCTCCAGGGGCTTGAAGCTCATCCGGGGGCTGGCGGGAGCCGGGGTCGCCGGGGCGGGCGTGGCCCCCGCGCGCTGCCGCTTGCGCTTCTCGGCGCGCCGTCCCCGTCCTTCCACCGGAGCGCGGCCGCGGGCGGTGGGGGCGGGCCCCTTCCAGAGGTGGCGCTCGTAGAGCTTGGTCTGCTCGGTCCAGGTCTCGCCCGGGTCCTTCGCCATGAGGTCGAGCCAGCTGTCGATCCGCGAGTCGAGCGAGTCGATGGCGTGGACCACGTACGCCTCGAGCGTCATGGGCAGCTTGGGTGAGCCGAACTCCAGCTGTCCGTGGTGAGCGAGGACGCCGTGGGTGATGTGCGCCTCGAGCAGCGGAGGGAAGCCGGGGATGCGCGCCGCCTTCTCGCGGATGGCCTGCGCGGTCATCACGATGTGCCCCACCAGCCGGCCCTCGTCGGTGTAGCGAACGTTGCCGCCGTCCCAGGCCAGCTCGTGGACCTTGCCGATGTCGTGCAGCAGCGCGCCGGCGGTCACGAGATCGCGGTCGAGCATCGGGTAGTGGTCCGCGATGCGCTGGCCCAGTCGCATCACCGACAGGATGTGCTCGGCGAGCCCGCCGCGGTGGGCGTGGTGGATGCCCTTCGCCGCGGGTGCGGCGGGAAGCCGCGGGGCGACGACCGGATCGTCGAGGAAGGCGAGGAGGAGCGCCTTCACGTGCGGGTCGCCGACGCGCTCGACGAGCTCGCGGATCTGCGCGACCGCGCGGGCGCCGTCCGCGACCGGGCGCGGCGACTCGTGCGAGGGCCGGGGCGGGGGCGTCGCGGTGGTGGTCTGAGTCGGGGAGGCGGACGGCGTGGGGACGGGGGGCGGCGGAGGGACCTCGAACTCGGTGGGATCGATCGGCTCGGGATCGAGGCGGTCCACCTGCTCGATGAGGATCTGCGGCTTGCCCTGGAACTGCGTCACGTGTCCGCGCAGTAGGACCAGGTCACCGGTCTGGAAGGTGG
Organism: uncultured Myxococcaceae bacterium; assembly: GCA_964507515.1. Classification (GTDB taxonomy): domain Bacteria; phylum Myxococcota; class Myxococcia; order Myxococcales; family Myxococcaceae; genus RPRB01. The sequence continues at coordinate 5,418 of CAZDSB010000259.1, read as the reverse complement.
GCTCGATCGCCTCCACCTTGTCGAAGACGCGGGCGTCCACCTCGCCGGTCCGATCGCCCAGGCCCACCACGAGGAAGACCTTTCCGCTGCGCGCGGTGGTGCGCGTCTTCCGCGTCACCTTGAACACCGTGTGGACCGGCTGCTTGTCGCGGAGATCGCGCACGTACACCTTGCGCACGACCTCGTCGCCGGGTGCTGCCTCGCTGGAGTGGACGTCGTTGGGAGTCACGGGACGGCGGACCCTACCAGACCCGTGCGTTCAGGGGGCTCGACGAGTAAGGAGAGTCGGCAGGTTGATCTTCCCGCTCCGAGACAGTCCGCGCTCTGCCACCTGGCCGGTGGTGGTGGCGGTCATCGTCGTCGCGAACGTCCTCGCCTTCTTCTGGGAGCTGAGCCTCGGAAGCGCGGGTCAGCTGGACTCGGCGATCCGGGTGCTGGGATTCGTGCCGAGGCGGTTCTTCGGCTGGGAGCAAGCGGGCGGCGCCACGCTCGATCCCTGGCGCTTCCTGCCGCTGGTCACCGCGAACTTCCTCCACGGCGGATGGCTCCACATCCTCGGGAACATGTGGTTCCTGGTGGTCTTCGGCGACAACGTCGAGGACCGGCTGGGCCACTTCCGGTTCCTGATCTTCTACGTGCTCGTCGGGGCCGCCTCGATGCTCATCCAGGGCGCAGTGCTCCCGGGCTCGAACGTCCCCGCCATCGGCGCCTCCGGGGCGATCGCCGGCGTGCTCGGCGCGTACCTGGTGCTGTACCCCGGTGCGCGGGTGCGGACGCTGGTCTTCCTGTTCATCGTGGACCTGCCGGCGGTGGTGTTCCTGGGCGTGTGGTTCCTCACGCAGCTGATGAACGGGACGGCGTCACTGAGCCCGGGAGCAGCGGCGGCGGCGGCCGGCGTCGCCTGGTGGGCTCACGTCGGCGGGTTCGTGATCGGGATGGGGCTCTGCGTCCTGCTCAGGAAGAACGAGGCGCCACGGCCGCGGCGTGACTGGACCGCGCGGCCGCCACGCGGATTGTGGACCTGAGTCCGCGCGCCTAGCGGCGCCACTCCAGCGGAACGGCCTCGCGGGCGGCGGCGCGCTCGAGGTCGTGGAGCTCCTCGCGCGCGGCGTTGAGTTGGAACTCGTCCTCCTCCAGCTGCACCTTGAGCGACTGGTAGCGGCTGTCCACGACGATGTTACCCGCGTAGTCGTAGGAGGTGAGGTCCTGGCCGGGCAGCTTGGCCAGCGCCTCGCGGGTCCGCTGCGTCTTCCGCTCGGCCCGCCGGACCCGCTCGTTGGACTTGCGGAACATGTCCCGCCACTGCTCCTCGTTGACCTTCTCGTCGTCGCGGGGGGCCCGGATGGCCTCCTCGATGGGCTGGGGCGGCGGGGGCTGCTCGGGGGCCGCGGCCTGCTTCGGAGGAGGGTCCGCCTCCTTCGCGGCGGGCTTGTCGAGCTCGACGCCGGGGATCGCGCTGCGAGGCGCCACCGCCTCCGGTTGGCCCTCGAGCTTGCGCACGGTGCGCTTGTACTTCTCCGGGATGGTGGCGATGTCGTTGGTGTAGTGCGTCTCTCCCGCGCCGTCGCTCCAGATGTAGACGTCGTCCGCGCGCGCGGCGGCGCCGGAGAGCAGGACGGCGAGGACGGCGGACCGGGTGAGGCGACGACTCATCGACGCCGCGAGTCTACCTTGTTCGCGGAGCGCACTCGCGTCGAGCGGAGCGCCAGGCGGGTCGACAGCCACACCGCCACGAGGACCGCGGCTCCCACCACCCAGTAGCTCCAGCCGGAGAAGATTCCGGTCACCGCGACCAGTGCCGAGGCGAGCGTGGCCCCCAGCTCGAGGCCTCCGAGGATGCTCCCCGGTCGAAGCCCCCCGCGCGACTGGATCTGCGACCCGAGCGCGGAATGATCGGCCACCCGCACCCAGGTGGTCTGCCCGGGCACGAGCAGCTCGTCCTCGCCCCCCACCAGCCCGTGTCGGAGCGCGTTGGAGATCTCGTACAGGGAGGCGAACTCCATCTCGCCTTCGGGGGTGCGGACCCGGTAGCTCATGCGAGCTCCTTCGCGATCTGCTCGGCGATGCGTAGCCCGTCGATGGCGGAGCTCACGATGCCCCCGGCATATCCGCATCCCTCCCCCGAGGGGTAGAGGCCGCGCACCGAGACCGACTGGAGCGAGTCGTCCCGCGGCAGGCGCACCGGGGAGCTGGTCCGGCTCTCGATGCCGATGAGCTTCCCCTCCGCGCTGACGAAGCCCCGCATCTTCTGATCGAAGCGGCGGAGCGCGGCCTTGATCGCCGCCGTCAGCTCGGGCGGGAAGAGAGCATTCAAGTCGACGTGGGTGAGCCCGGGGCGGTAGCTGGTCGCCCCGGGCGGCGTTCCCTTCCGGCCCGCGAGGTAGTCGGGGATGGACTGCGCCGGCGCGAAGAACCTCCCGCCGCCGAGCCGGTACGCTTCCCGCTCCCAGTGCTGCTGGAACGCGAGGCCGGCAAGCGGGCCGTGGAACCCGGCGCGGGCGAAGTCGGCCGGAGACACCGAGACGACGATTCCCGCGTTCGCGTGGCGCGCGTTCCGGCGGCTGTTGCTCATCCCGTTCGTGCACTGCAGACCGTCCTCGGTCGGGGTCGGAACCACGATGCCGCCGGGACACATGCAGAACGAGTACACGCCGCGCATCTCGCCGCCGGTCTCGAAGTTCTCGGCGAGCTTGTAGTCGGCGGGAGGGAGCTCCGGGTGCCGGGCGGCCGCCCCGTACTGGATGGAGTCGATCAGCCCCTGGGGGTGCTCGGCGCGGAAGCCGATGGCGAAGGGCTTTGCCTCGATCGCGACGTGCCCGCCCTCGGCGAACCGCTCGAACAGCTCGCGTGCGCTGTTCCCGGGCGCGAGCACTACCCGGTCCGAGTCGAGCGGTGTCCCGTCCTGGAGCAACACCCCGGTGGCGCGGCCGTCGGTGGAGAGCACGTCCTCCACCCGGGCCTCGAAGCGAATCGTGCAGCCGCCGGCAACCAGCTCCTCGCGAAGCCGGGCCACCGCGAAGGGGAGGAGGTCCGAGCCGATGTGTGGCTTGCCGTCGACCAGGATGCGGTCGGGCGCTCCGTAGCGGGCGAAGGTCTCGATGACCTTGCGGACCAGCGGGTGGTTGATGCGGGTGCTGAGCTTTCCGTCGGTGTAGGCGCCCGCGCCGCCCTCGCCGAAGTTCATGTTGCTCTCGGGGTCGAGGCTTCCGTCGCGCATCAGCCGGGCGACGTCCTTCCGCCGCTGGACCACCTCGCGCCCGCGCTCGAGCAGCACGGAGGGCACGCCGCGCTCGAGGAGCCCCAGCGCGCAGAACAGTCCCGCGGGCCCGGTGCCAACGATGATCGGCCGCCGATCCGGAGCCCGGACCTTCGTCGGTGGCGGTGGGAGGGGCTCGGTCTCGGTCACGCCCGGAGGCAGCCGCGACGGCGCGCGTCCCTCGACGAAGCTCACCTCGACGGTGTGGATGTGCCGGGGCGAGCCCTTCTTGCGCGCGTCGAGGACCGAGCGGACCACCCGCACGCCGGCCAGGTCGTCGGGGCGCACGTCGAGCATCTCGGCCGCGCGACGGCGAAGCAGACTCTCCGGCTCTCCGAGCCAGAGCGGAACGTTGTGAAGCCGGTAGGGCAAGCCGGTGTTGTTACGGGCGAAGGTGGGTGGAAGCAACGATCCGGGGTGCGGCGCACCCAGTTGGCAGTGCGCAGGGCCCTTCGCACCCGGAGAGTGGGGGTCCGCGATTGGATCTCAGGAATTTCATGTGTTTGCAATGATGGAGAGTGGTGGCACGGGTGTGGCAGCCTGGCCCTGCCCGTGAGCACTGACGCGAAGGCCACCAAGATCCTCGCCCGGACGTTCTTCAACCAGCTGCGTTCGAGCGGTTACACCCCGACCCAGGTGATTGCAGTGGCGACGGAGCTGATTGGCCTCGTTGCCACGGACATCCGGGAGGGCGACAAGGCCCCGCCTGCCCCCTCGGCGCACTCGGAGGAAAACCGCCCGGCCGCATAGACACGGGCAGGGGATGCGTTAAGGTTTTGGAGGTTTCCCTCGACCGGACGCGAAGGTTCCGGACGGGTTCCGGCGCAGAGGCCCGGGCGAGCGGAAGCAGTTTTTGGAAGTGTGACCCTGCAGGCCGTCACGTGGCCGCAGGGTTTTTTGTTGCCCGCGCGCGGGCCCGCTCCCGGGCCGCCGCCAGGGCCAGCACCAGGAGCCCCACCGTCATCGCGGTGAAGACCGCGCTCGTCGTCCAGGTGGCCATGACGCCGCACAGGAGGAGCCCGGCGGCGAACGCCAGAGCGTCCTGGACCCAGGGGCGGGGCCGGTCGCGCATCAGCAGCCCGGCGCAGCCGGTCAGGGGCACCCCGAAGAGCACCTGACGCTCGATCCGGGGGCCGTTGGCGAGGACGGTGTGCCAGTTGTGGACCAGGAGCGCGGCGAAGATGACCGCCGAGCCGATGGAGAGCACGAGCACCGCCGCCGCCGCGGCATCCTTCGTGACCCGGGCCTTCTCGTCGAACTCCTGGGTCGCGAGGTCGACCAGGGTCTCGAGGGCGCTGTTGAGAATCTCGGCGAAGAACACCAGGAGCACGCAGAAGATGAGCGTGACCTTCTCGGCCAGACCGAGCGGGAGTCCGCTTCCCACCAGGCCCACCAGCATCGCCGAGACGACGTGGACCTTCATGTTCGGCTGGTGGACCACGGTGTGGACGAGGCCGTTCCAGGCGTGCAGCGACGAGGCCCAGAAGCCCTCGCCGCGCCGGGGCGGATAGGGCGGCTTGCGCAGCGGAACGGGGGCCGGGGCGGTCATGACGGCGGTACAGCGGTACAGACTCCAGTCTCTCGGCAGGAAGCAGTCAACGCGTGTGCTCCCGAGCGTTGAATTCCGGTCCCGCTTCTCCTAATGGACCGACCCATGGCCACCATGAAAGTCGCGATCAACGGATTCGGTCGGATCGGGCGCTGCATCCTCCGGGCGGCGCTGGGGCGGAAGGAGAACATCGAGATCGTCGCCATCAACGACCTCGACGATCCCGCGACCATGGCCCACCTCTTCAAGTACGACTCGGTCCACCGGACGTTCCCGGGGACGGTCTCGGCGACCGACGACGCGATGACGATCGATGGCAAGAAGATCGCCTTCACCGCGGAGAAGGATCCCACCAAGCTGCCCTGGAAGTCGCTGGGTGTGGACCTGGTGCTGGAGTGTACCGGCCGGTTCACCGATCGCGAGAGCGCGGGCAAGCACATTGCAGCTGGCGCGAAGAAGGTCCTCATCTCTGCGCCGGCGAAGGGTCCGGACGTGACGGTGGCCTACGGGGTGAACACCGAGTCCTACGACCCGGCGAAGCACCAGATCCTCTCGGCCGCGTCGTGCACGACGAACTGCCTGGCGGTCACGGCGAAGGTGCTTCTCGACTCGT
>CAZDSB010000258.1:0-13181 GCA_964507515.1 uncultured Myxococcaceae bacterium | reverse complement strand
TACCAGAGCAAGGCCGACATCGCCGCCCAGGGCGTCGCGAAGCTGGTGGATCAGGACAAGGTGAGCGCGCTGATCGGCTCGTACTCGTCGGAGAGCACGAAGGCCATCGTTCCGCTCGTGGCTCGGCGCGGCGTCCCGCTCCTGATGCCCACCGCGACCGCGGACAACGTCCTCGATAACACCCAGGGGTGGAGCTTCCGCCTCTGCTCGGGGGCGACCGACTACGCGAACGCCATGCTGAGCTTCTTCAAGGACGCGGGGATGCCGAAGAGCATCGCCATCGTCTACGAGAACACCAACTTCGGTCAGGCCAACGGCGCGGCGATGAAGAAGGCCGCAACCGACGCTCACATCCCCATCGCCACCGAGGAGTCGTACACCGCGAAATCGCCCAGCTACACGGCGATGCTCGAGAAGGTGAAGGAGAAGAACCCCGACGCCATCTACTTCGCGAGCTACCTCCTCGACGCGACGAGCCTGATGCACCAGTCGCGGCAGGTGGACCTGAATCCCCGCTACTTCACCGCGGCGGGCACCGGCTTCAGCACTCCGGAGTTCCCCACCACGGACAAGGGCGCGGGCAAGGACGCCGAGTACACCTTCAGCGTGACCCAGTGGATGCCCGAGTCGAAGTGGCCGGGGAGCGCCGAGTTCGCCAAGAAGTTCCAGGCGAGGTTCGGCTCGGTGCCCGCGTACCACGCGGTTCAGGCCTACACCGCGCTCAAGGTGATGGCCGAGGCGGTGAAGAAGGCGGGGAAGTGGGACCCGGTCGCAATCCGGGACGCGCTCAAGAACATCAACATTCCGGAGACCACCTTCGGCCCGGTGAAGTTCGACGCCCGGGGACAGAACCTGCACCCCGTCCTGGTGACGCAGGTCCAGAAGGGGCAGTACCAGATCGTCCATCCCAAGACCGAGGCGACGGCGGATCCCGTGCTTCCCACCCCGAAGTGGAGCGAGCGCTGACGTGCAGTTCGTGCAGGCCTTCCTCAACGGCCTGCTGGTGGGGGGCGTCTACGCGCTGATCGCCAGCGGCATGGCGCTGATCTTCGGCGTCATGCGCCTCGTGAACTTCGCCCACGGCGCCTTCCTGATGCTGGGGACGTACCTCAGCTACTACGGCTGGGTCCTCCTCGGGCTCAACCCCTACCTCTTCTTCCCGATCTGGGGCGTGGTGCTCTTCCTGTTCGCGGTGGGCATCTACCGGCTGCTCGTGCGCCGGGTGATGGGCGCCAACGACTTCCTCCAGATCCTCCTGACCGAGGGGATCAGCCTGGCGCTCGTCGGGCTGGCCCAGCTGGTGTTCGGAGCCGACTACCGGCAGATCAACCTCCCCATCGCGAATCGCATCACGGGGTTCGGCTCGCTGCACTTCAGCGTCGGGTACATCCTGTCCTTCGCGGTCTCGTGCCTGCTGGTCATCGCGCTCACCCAGTTCCTGGCGCGGACCGAGATGGGACGCGCCATCCGGGCGGTGGCCCAGAACAGGTCCGTGGCCCCGCTGATGGGCATCCGCGTGGAGCGGGTGAGCGCCATCACGTTCGGTCTGGGAATCGCCTGCGCGGGCATCGCCGGCGCGTTGCTCCTGCCCATCTTCTGGACCAACCCGACGGTGGGCGCGCCCTACACGCTCAAGTCCTTCGTCATCGTGGTCCTCGGTGGCATGGGCAGCGTGCAGGGCGCAGCGCTGGGTGGATTGCTCCTCGGCGTGGCCGAGCAGTTCACCGCCTACACCTGGGCCGACCGTTACGCCGAGGTGGTGAACTTCGTCATCTTCCTCCTGGTGCTGCTCTTCCGGCCGCAGGGATTGTTCGGGGGGAAGGCATGAAGCGCCTGCCGAAGTGGTGGCCGACAGCGCTGTTCTTCGCCGTGCTTCTCAGCATGCCGCTGTGGATCACCGACGGGTACGTGCTGCAGCTCATCTTCCGGGTGGTGATCTTCGCCGTCCTCGGGATGGCCTGGAACATCGTCGGTGGGTATGCCGGCCAGCTGAGCCTCGGGCACGTGGCGTACTTCGGCATCGGCGCTTACGCGATGACGCTCTCCACCGAGCGGATCGGGTGGAATCCCTGGCTGGGGGTGCTGCTCGGCGCGGTGGTCGCAGTCGTGGCGGCGCTGCTCATCGGGAGCATCACCTTCCGCCTGCGGGGCCCGTACTTCGCGCTGGCCACCATCGCCGCCGCGGAGATCATCCGGGTGCTGGTGCAGAATCAGGACGAGCTCACCCACGGCGCGGTGGGAACCAACGCGCCGCTCCTGTTCCAGGCGCCGAACCTGGACCAAAAGTTCTTCTGGGGCGCCGTCCCGCTCCTGGGCGTGGTGTTCGCCCTGTCGACCTGGATTCACAACTCGCGCTTCGGCTACCGGCTCCGGGCGATCCGCGAGAACGAGAACACCGCGATGGCGGTGGGCGTGAACCCCTCGCGCGAGAAGCTGCTCTCCCTGATTCCGAGCGCCGTGTTCACCGCGCTCGCCGGGAGCATGTACGCGAGCTACTTCAGCTTCGTCGGCCCGGACACCGTGCTCACCATCGAGATCTCGGTCCAGGCGGCGCTGATCGCGATGCTCGGCGGAGCGGCGACGGTGTGGGGGCCCATCCTGGGCAGCATCGTCCTCACCCTCACCTCGGAGATCTTCAAGACCTACTTCGAGCACACGCATCTCGTGGTCTACGGCGCGCTCTTGATCGTCGTCGTCATCTTCCTCCCCGGCGGAGTGATCTCGCTGTTCGAGGGCCGAAAGCGGCTCCGGCGGGAAGCGGGCCCCATCGGCTCGGTGCAGGGCTAGGACGAGCGATGGCGCGCATCCTCGAGTTCGAGAAGGTGAGCAAGCGGTTCGGCGGATTGCTGGCGACCAACGACGTCAGCTTCCACGTCGAAGAGGGCGAGATCGTCTTCCTCATCGGCCCCAACGGTGCGGGGAAGACCACCGTCTTCAACCTCATCACCGGCTTCGTGAAGCCGGACGGGGGGACCATCCGCTTCGCCGGGCAGGACATCACCGGGGGCGAGCCGTACCACGCGACGCGGCTGGGCATCGGACGCACCTTCCAGGTCGTCCAGCCGCTGCCGGCGCTGACGGTGCGCGAAAACGTGATGCTCGGCACCTTCCTGCAGCACCCCCGGCGCGCGGACGCCGCTGCCCGCGCGGACCAGGTGCTGGACTTCATGGGGATGCGCTCGCGGGCGGACCAGCTGGCCAGCGGCCTGCCCCTCGCCCAGCGCAAGCTCCTGGAGGTGGCGCGGGCGATCGGCACCGGGGCCAAGCTGCTCCTGCTCGACGAGGTGATGGCCGGCCTCAACCCGAGGGAGGGTGAAGAGGTGGTGGGCCTCATCCGTCGCCTGCGCGAGTTCGGCATCACCAGCGTGGGCGGCGTGGAGCACATCATGCGGATCGTGATGTCGCTCGCCTCGCGCGTGGTGGTGCTCGACCAGGGGAAGAAGATCGCCGAGGGACCGCCGGCCGAGGTGGTGCACGACCCGAAGGTGGTGGAGGCCTACCTCGGCTCGAAGTTCATGGCGGGGGCGAAGCAATGAGCGAGCCCCTCCTGAAGCTCGACGACGTGGTCGCGTTCTACGGCGACTTCCAGGCGCTCTTCGGGGTCACCTTCGAGGTGCGGCCCAACGAGGTCCTGGCCCTGCTCGGCGGCAACGGCGCGGGAAAGACGACCTGCCTGCGGGTCGTCTCCGGGCTGCTCCGGCCGCGCTCCGGCACGGTGCGCTTCGCCGGGCAGGACATCACCCGGACTGCGCCCGACGTCATCGTCGATCTGGGCATCGCCCACGTGCCCGAGGGGCGCCAGCTCTTCCCGGAGATGACGGTGGAGGAGAACCTGTACCTGGGGTCGCAGCTCCCGAGGGCCCGCGCGCACCGGGCGCAGAACCTCGAGCGGATGTACGCCCTCTTCCCGCGCCTGAGCGAGCGACGGCGCCAGCTCGCGGGCACGCTCTCGGGCGGAGAGCAGCAGATGGTGGCCATCAGCCGGGCGCTGATGTCCGAGCCGAAGCTGCTGATGCTCGACGAGCCCTCGCTGGGCCTGTCACCGAAGCTGACCGAGCAGACGCTGGCGGCGGTGCGGGAGATCGCGAAGAGCGTGACGGTGATGATCGTCGAGCAGAAGGTGATGGAGGGCCTGGAGATCTCCGACCGGGGCTACGTCATCGAGCACGGCAAGCTGGTGAAGGAGGGCGCCGCGGCCCAGCTCATCGCCGACCCGAGCATCCGCGAGGCGTACCTCGGCCTGTGATCGGCCTCGCACACCTGATCGCTGGGCCAAGCGGTCGCTGAAGGGAAATTTCATCGGGCGATTGCCCGAAGTCGACCGGGACCCACCCGAATGGTCGGTCACGACGCGTGCAACGCGTGCCCGCATCGGTGTCCGCAGCGGCCTTCGTCCCGCTCGCCGAATTTTCTGGAAGGTCCTTGATTACAGATCAGTAGCACCAATACGGTCTCGCAACCGCGAAGCGGGAGGGGACCGAATTGGGGCGTAGCGTGCGACGTTCGCAAGAACGATCGGCCAGTACGGCCTGGCATTTCCCCAGTTGGTCCGTCTTCCGCGACTCGTTCGTCGGCCCCACCAACCATCTGAGGAAGTTCCCCATGTCCCCACGCTTGCGCTGGGCTCTTGGCCTGGCACTGCTCGTCTCGGGCGTCGCAACCGCCCGCAGCCTGCCCAACTACCACGAGGTCTTCTCTCCTCGATCCGGCCTCAGCTCGGTGTCGGGACTCAAGGCCGTGAACAGCCGGCTGTCGCGCAAGGTCTCCGCCAGCGCGTCCGAGGCGCGCTTCGGTCTCCCCACCGTCCTTCGCGCGCCTTACACGGGGAAGGAGGCTCTCCCGCTCGCGAAGACGCCGGTCGATGCGGCCCGTGAGCACCTCAGGGCGAACGCCGGCGCGTACTTCCTCCGCGCGAGCGAGGTGGACGGGGCCGTGCTGAAGCACGTCCACGACACCGGGCGCGGGGCGATCATCGTCAAGTTCGTCTCCCGTCCCGGGGGCATCGAGGTCTGGGGCGAGGAGCTCAACGTCGTGATGGACCGCAGGCTCCGCCTGGTGGGGATGACCGGCTACCTCTCCACCCCGGACTCAGCGGCAAGCCTGTTCTCCGGCGCGAGCGGCTTCACCGCGCGAGCCAAGGTGTCATCCTTCGTGCTCGATCACTCCAGCGCGGTGGCTGCGGCCTACGGAGATCTCACCGGAACCCCGCTCGGTGCGGGCGCCTTCCAGGAGAACGGCGTCGTGCGCGGCGACTACCACGGCGTCACGCTGCGGGCGGGTGTCTCCACTCCCTCGCCGCTCAGCTTCCCCGGGCGCGCGCGCCAGGTCCTCTTCCACGAGCCGGGCAAGCTGGTGCCCGCGTACTACGTCGAGGTCGCCTCGCCGGATCCGCTTGCCCGGTCGCTCGACTACTACAGCTACGTCATCTCGGCCCGCGACGGGAAGGTGCTGGTTCGCACCAACCTCTCGCAGCGCGCCACCGCGTTCACCTACCGGGTGTGGGCCGATTCGGCGGGCAATCACCAGCCGATGATCTCGCCGGTGGGCAACGGCGAGACACCCGCGCCGGGTGATGCGCCGCAGCCGGGATATGTCCTTCCCGCCGCCGTGGCCAGGAACGACGTCTCGGTCACGACCGGTCCGATCAGCACCGGGGATCCGTGGCTCGCCGACGGCGCCACCGAAACCATTGGCAACAACGTCCATGCCTACACCGATCTGGGAGGCGAGGACGGACTCCAGCCCAGCCCCAACGGCCCGGACTACACGGCGAACACCTCCTCGGCGAACGCGTTCCAGTACGCCTGGTCCGACGCCGACGGTGCCAACACCTCGGTGGACCAGAACAAGGCCGCCATCACCCAGCTCTTCTACATGGTGAACTGGCTGCACGATTGGTACTACGACAACGGGTTCGACGAGGCGGCGGGCAACGCGCAGGCGAACAACTTCGGTCGCGGGCCTGCGGCTGGTGATCAAGATCCGATCTTCGCCGAGACCAACGACTTCACCGGGACGGACAACGCCAACATGTGGACCCCGGCGGACGGCTCACCGCCCCGCATGCAGATGTACGTCTTCGATGGTCCGTCCAACGTGGTGGCGCTGAGCACCACACCGACGCTGGCTTTCCCGGACGGCTCGGTGGTCTCGATGGCGCAGGGCGCCCGGAACTTCGACGTCACCGCGGACGTGGTGAAGGCATCGCCGGCAGCGGCATGCAGCCCGCTGACCAACGCAGCCCAGGTCGCCGGAAAGATCGTCCTCATCGCCCGGGGCGGCGACAACGGCGGTGCAGCCTGCGGCTTCGATCAGAAGCAGATCAACGCGATCGCCGCCGGAGCGGTGGGCATCCTGATCTGGAACAAGACCAACGGAGCCTTCGGTCCCGGCTTCGGCACCGGCTCGGTCACCCCCGTCGGCAACCTCTTCATCGACAACGCTCACGGTCAGGCACTGGACACCGCGGTCGGTGCCGGGACGGTCACGGCGCACATGAGCCGCGCGAGCAAGGACCTCGACGGCGCGCTGGACATGGGCGTCGTCGCCCACGAGTGGGGCCACTACATCCAGCACCGCCTGATCGCCGCCGGCGCGCAGGACTCGCAGCAGGGAGCGGGGATGGGTGAAGGCTGGTCGGACTTCCACGCGCTGCTCTTCATGGTCCGCCAGGGCCAGGACACCGGGTCGAACGCGAACTGGATGGGCGCGTACGGCGTCGGAAATTACGTCTCGCTCACCTTCAACGACGACGAGCGGTGGTTCGGCATCCGGCGGGCGACCTACTCCGCCGACCCGGCGAAGAACCACACGACCTTCAAGTACATCGGCGAGGCGGTCGATGGCTCCACGGTGAACTTCCCGTTCCTGGGCACGGCGCAGGACAATCCGGCCGAGGTGCACGCCACCGGCGAGATCTGGGCGGCGATGCTCTTCGACTGCTACGTGAGCATGCTCCAGAACCACCCCTTCGCCGAGGCGCAGAACACGATGAAGGACTACATCGTGGCCTCGTACAAGGTGACGCCGGCCTTCCCGACCTTCGTCGAGGCCCGCGACGCGCTGCTCCAGGTGGTCGCCGCGAACAGCCTCGAGGACTACGACCGCTTCGGTAAGGCCTTCGCCAACCGCGGTCTGGGCATCGGGGCGGTCGCTCCGGATCGTAGCGACCCCAACAACGCCGGAGTGGTCGAGAGCTTCGACTGGGGCGACAACTTCCGCATCGAGTCGGTGACCGTCGGTGACGGAACCATCCTCAACTGCGATGGCGACGGCATCCTCGATCCGGACGAGACCGGCGTGGTCACGGTGACCGTCCGCAACATCGGCCAGCACACGCTGACCGGCGTCACCGCAACCGCCTCCAGCACCACCGCGGACATCACCTTCGATGGTTCGAACCCGAAGACGTTCGCAGACATCGCGCCCGGGGCACTGGGAACGGTGAACATCGGGATCCACCTGGACGGGAACTCGACCGTCTCGAGCTACCAGCTGAAGGTCAGCGTCCAGGGAACTGTGGGCACCGGAGGCAACGCGACCCAGACCCAGACGTTCGCCGCCGTCGTCGCCAACCTCGACGAGACGCCGGGGGCGGATACCGACACCTTCAGCACCCTGAGCTCGAACTGGAGCATCATGGTGGCGCCGCACACCATGCAGCCGCCGCCGGGCACGGTCTGGTTCTTCGCCAACAACGGCAGCGGCAACTCCGCCGACGGGACGTCGTACCAGGGCGCCACCAACGTCCAGGCCGACGAGTCCATCGTCACTCCGCCGATCGACGTCGCCGCGACTGGCGACTTCACCCTCGCGTTCCAGAACCTCTACATCAACTTCGTCCCGGGCGGGCTCAGCGCTGACCTGACCGGCGGCGTGGTGGTGGAGGTCTCCGATGACGGAGGCGCCACGTGGACCGACATGAAGGACGTCGCCGGGGTGACGATCACCAACGGCTACAGCGACACCGTCCCGACCGGTTCGGCCGGGGTCACGCCGAACGAGCGCAATCCGCTCGAGGGGCGCCCCGCCTTCACCGGGGCCAACCCCTCGTTCAGCGACTTCGACAACGTGAGCGTGAACTTCCACGGAGCGTACGCCGGCAAGACCGTGCTGATTCGCTTCCGCTACGGCTACGGCTGGACCGAGTTCGGTCCGTTCTGGCTCTACGAGCTGGACAACGTCGCCCTGACAGGCATCAGCAACCATCCGTTCCTCACCGACGTGGAGGACCGGGGACTTTGCAAGCCGATCGCCAATGCCGGACCGGATCAGACGGTCCCCGAGCGGACCCAGGCAACGCTGCACGGCACCGCGCCTGACCTCCTCCCCGAGGTGGCGACGCAGCACTGGACGCAGACCGGCGGACCTGCGGTCACGCTCAGCGATGCGACGAGCCTGACCCCGACGTTCACCGCACCCGACGTGCCTGCGGACACCCAGCTGACCTTCCGGCTCGATGCGACGGGCCAGAATGGCACCACGAGCTCGGTCACCCACGTCCTGGTGCAGGACGTCAACCGGCCTCCGGTCGCGAACATCACCGGCAACGACTCGGTCCAGACGGGCGGCTCGCTGTCGCTGAGCGGCAGCGGCTCGTCGGATCCGGACGGGGACGTGATCACCTACCAGTGGAGCCAGACCAGCGGACCCGCCGGCAGCTTCACGGGCGGAACGACCTCAGCCACGGCGACGTTCGTCGCGGGGTCCACTGCCGGGAACGTCACCATCGGGCTGACGGTCACCGACGCCAAGGGGCTGAGCAACGCCGCATCCAAGTCCGTGACGGTCAGCGCGCCGGCGCCGAAGGATGAGGGCGGCTGCAACTCCACCGGGACGCCGGCCTCGGCGCTCGCGGCGCTGCTCGTCGGCGTGTTCTTCCTGGCCCGTCGCCGCCGGACCGTCTGAGAAGAACGGGTCCCGGGAGCCACGGCTCCCGGGGGCCGGCACGAGGGGACGGACGCCCCACCGCGGGCCGCTTCAGCGGTCCGCGGGCGGGGCGTTCGTGCTGGCGGGTCCCTTGGGCTGCACCGGGATGGTCGGTGCGTTCGGATCGTTCTTCGGCACTGGCATCCGCCCCTGCGAGTCGGGCTTGGGCGGGGTGGCAGAGTAGGGGCGGTCCGCGATGTGGAGGCCGGACTTCGTCGGCGGTGGCGCGTCGTTCTGAACCGCCCGGAACCCGGCGGCTCCGCCCCCGGTCGCGCCGGCTGCCGCGGCCGGTGGCGGGACCTCCAGCTCGAGGCGAGGCTCGGGGATGGTTCCGGTCGCCGGCGGAACCATCGGCTGCAGCGTGAGACCCGCGTCAGGGAGCGCGACCTCCGCCGGCGAGGGCAGCGACTGCGCCGCGCCTGGCGCGGGAGCCTCGGCCGGGGGACGGGAGCTCTCCGCCGATCCGGCGCATCCGAGCAACAATCCTGAGATCAGCCACCAGCTCCGGACCATGCGACCTCCTTCGTCCCCCACGACGCGTCCACGCCCGTCAGGATTCACATGGCATCCCTCGGGGTCAACCTCCGAGGCGCGTGGCCCGGTCGCCGCCCAGGAGCTACGTTGTCCCGTCCCGTGACCCGCACGCTCGTCCTCGCCCTCCTCGTCGGGTGCGCCGCCCGCGAGGCACCGGCGCCTCCGCCGCCGCCCCCGCCTGCTCGCGCCGAGGCGAGCCGCCCGCCGCCGCCGTCACCTCCGGCCGACGCGAGGAGCCCGGCGGCAGAGCCTGTCTCGGACGAGGGAGGCTGTCGGACCGACGCGGACTGCGGCAAGGGTCAGGTCTGCATCTCCTGTGGACGCGAATCGAGCTGCGTCGGTGGATGCAGGACCTCCGCCGACTGCCCCTCCGGCGAGGTCTGCGCACCGGTCCAGTGCATTCGCTGTCCTTGCCCCCCGCTCTGTCACACGCAGCGCTAGACGTGAGAGGGAGACCGTCACCGCCTCGTCGCCCGGGCTCGCCGACCGCGCCTGCGAGTCGCGACCCCGAGCCGCCGCATCATCGCCCGGACGGTGCTCCCGGGGTCGGAGGCCTCGCCGCGGCCGACGGCGCCGAGCAGCTCGGCGGCGCGGGCCGCGTTCCCCCGGGCGAGCGTGAGCGCCTGCTCGAGAGCGAGCCGCTCCAGCCGCTCCCTCTCCGCGCGGAGATCGAACGTACCCGAGCCGAGCGCCCGCTCCAGCGCCGACGGGTCCACCACGCCCCGACCCTCGCCGGAACGGCCGCCCAGCAGCCGCCGGGGGAGGTCCGAGAGGAGCAGCTCGGTTCCTCCGCGTTTCCCCACCAGCGCGCCGAAGACGACGTTGCGCAGCTCGCGGATGTTCCCCGGCCAGCGGTGGCCGGTGAGCACCTCCATCGCCTCGGCTGACACCGCGGCGACCCGTCCCCGCTCCGCCGCCCCGGGCTCCTCCCGGTAGAAGCGCGCGACGAAGTGCTCCACCAGCCGCGGGATGTCCTCACGGCGCTCGCGAAGCGGAGGCAGCTCGATGCTGACGATGGCCAGCCGCTCGTAGAGGTCCCCGCCGAAGGCGCCTGCCTCGATGAGCGGGCGAAGGTCGCGATTCGTCGCCGCCACCAGCCGGAAGTCCACGGTCCGCGGCGTGGTGTCGCCGAGGCGGGTGACCACCCGGTCCTCCAGCACGCGCAGCAGCTTCGCCTGGAGCGCGTGCGGCGTGTCGTCGATCTCGTCGAGGAATACCGTCCCCCCGGTCGCCGCCGAGACCAGCCCCTCGTGCTCGTGGACCGCGCCGGAGAACGCGCCCCGGGCGTAGCCGAAGAGCTCGCCCTCCATGAGCTCGTTGGGGATGGCAGCGCAGTTGATGGGGACGAAGCGCCCCGGCCGTCCCGACCACGCGTGCAGCAGGCGCGCGGCCACCTCCTTGCCGGTCCCGGTCTCGCCGGTGAGGAGCACCGGCATCGACGTCCGGGCCGCCTGCGCGACCTGGCGGAGCGCCGACCGCGTCGCCGCGCTCTCGGCGATGACGTCTCCGTCCGGAGAGGGCAGTCCTTCCGGTTCGGAGAGCTCCAGCACCCGCCGCACCAGGAGATCTGCGGCGCCGTCCGCCCCCGCGTCCACCACCGCGTAGCAGCCGGCGAGGGTGGCGGCCCGCCGGTCCGCGCCGCTCGGTGCGCCCGGATGGAGCCAGACCCAGGGCCCGGGAGGCGCGCCCGCGCCGGACCATTCCCGCCCGTGGACGACCGTCACCGGCGCGTCCGCCGAGCGGCGGATGCCGCGGCGCCAGAGCGCCTCGACGATGCCCGGGGCCGAGGCCCCGATCCATCGAATGTCCGTCATGGCCATCGTGAATCGAGCACGGTCACGACGTGAATGCAATCACGTTTGCCTCGGAGGTCGGACACGACCTCGGTCTCCTTCCGCGCGGTTGCGGCCTGGCAGGTCCGATGCACCGAGACCTCCCCGGGAAAGGAGACCGTCATGGAACTCTTCGCTTGGTTGGACCTGCATCGGCTCTGGATCGCGAGCGGGCTGCTGGTGGGCACGGGACTCTTCGTGCTGCTGCTCGGAACCTGGGTCATCCCGGAGAACGCTGCCGGGCTGGTGGTGAAGCGGTACGGCAAGGCTCTTCCCGCAGGGCGCATCGTCGCCCTGGACGGAGAAGCGGGGTACCAGGCCCGGCTGCTGTCGCCGGGGTGGTACTTCGGCCTCTGGCGGTGGGCCTACCGCATCCAGCGGATCCCCCTGATCGTCATCCGGCCCGGAGAGATCGGCCTGGTGGTCGCGGCCGACGGCAAGCCCATCCCCTCCGAGCGCATGCTCGGGCGGGAGGTCTCGTGCGCCGACTTCCAGGACGCACGCGCCTTCCTCCAGGGGGGCGGCGAGAAGGGCCGGCAGCTGGCGACGCTGAAGGCGGGGGCCTACCGCATCAACCCCGCGCTCTTCACCGTCATCACCGCCGCCAACGCAGCCCAGCACGGGCTCGCGGTGGAGCGGCTCAGGGTGTTCCCGGTCCCGTCCGATCGCCTTGGCATCGTGACGGTGCTCGACGGCCGTCCCATCCCGCCCGGCGATCTGGCCGGACCGGTGGTGGCCGGCCACGACAGCTTCCAGCGCGGTCAGGCGTTCGTGGACGCCGGCGGCTGCCGCGGCCTTCAAGAGGAAGTCCTCCTCTCGGGGTCGTGGAACCTCAACCCGTGGTTGCTTCAAGTAGAGCTGGTCCCCATGACCGAGATCCCCATCGGGTACGTGGGCGTGGTGGTGAGCTACGTGGGCCGCGAGCACCTCGACGTCTCGGGTGACGACTTCACCCATGGGGACCTGGTGGAGCGCGGCCGGAAGGGAGTGTGGAACGAGCCGCTGCTTCCCGGAAAGCACCCGGTCAACACCCGGGTGATGAAGGTCGAGCTGGTCCCCACGACCAACATCGTCCTGAACTGGGCGCAGCGCACCGAGGCCCACCACTACGACGAGCGGCTGAGCCCGATCACCGTCCGCAGCAAGGACGGCTTCAGCTTCAGCCTCGACGTGTCGCAGATCATCCACATCGGGATGAAGGCGGCGCCGCGGGTCATCTCGCGGGTCGGCTCGATGCAGAACCTGGTGGACCACGTGCTCCAGCCCACGGTGGCCAACTACTTCCGGAACTCGGCGCAGGAGGTCACGGTGCTCGAGTTCCTCTCGGCGCGCAGCCAGCGTCAGAAGGAGGCGTACGCGGACATCCGGACGGCGGTCGAGGCCTACGACGTGGAGTGCATCGACACGCTCATCGGCGACATCGTTCCCCCGGCGGAGCTGATGAAGACCCAGACCGACCGGAAGATCGCCGACGAGCTGCAGCGCACCTACGACATCCAGCGCGCGGCGCAGATCAAGCGTCAGGAGCTGGAGCGCGAGACCGCGGTGGCCAACATGCAGGGCGAGGTGGTGCGAAGCGAGCAGATGGTCCGCATCACCGAGCGCCAGGCTCAGGCCACCGCCGAGCAGGCCAAGGGCGAGGCCGCGGCGATGAAGTCGCGTGCCGAGGCCGAGGCCGCCTCGCTCCGGTTCCGCGCGCAGGCCGAGGCGGATGCCCAGAAGCTCCGGGGCGAGGCCGAGGCCTCGGCGACGCGGGCCACGGGCGAGGCCAGGGCGGACGCGTACCGCCTGGGAATCGCGGCGGTCGGTGCGGAGGGCTTCACCGCCATCCAGATCGCCGGGGTGCTCGCCGAGCACGGGGTGCGGCTGGTGCCCGACATCGCGGTG
>CAZDSB010000257.1:0-4819 GCA_964507515.1 uncultured Myxococcaceae bacterium | reverse complement strand
GTGGATCCACGCCAACACCCGCGCGGCGGGCTATTACCTCTGGACCTTGCCGCCGGCGCAGATGGACGCGCTGCTCACCCGCGGCTGGCCCGCGCTGCAGAGCGCCGAGCGTCTCTCGGCGGCGAGCGCGCTCCTGTCCGCGGTGACCGACGGGATGGTTCCCGCGGCGGAGGGGCTCGGCCGCCTCGCTCCGATGACCCGGACGGTGGAGCCCGGCGTCACCGAGCAGGTCCTCGGCCTGCTCCACGTCGTCCGGGAGCGCTGGGTGGAGGACGCCGACCGGCCGGCGTTCGAGGCCATGGCCCGGGCCCGGCTGCGCCCGCTGCTCTCCGAGCTGGGGTGGGGGGCGAGGAGCGGCGAGACCGCACGCATCCGGGTGCTCCGGGCGAGCGTGATCCAGGCGCTGGCGATCGACGCCGCCGACGCCGAGGTGCTCGCCCGCGCAGCACGTCTCGGCCGGGACTGGCTGGGAAGCGACGGGGCGCTTCACCCCGAGGCGCTCGCACCTGACCTCCGCGAGGTCGCCGTGGTGGCGGCGGCGCGGACCGGCGATGCCGCGCTGTTCGAGCTGATGCTCCAGCGTCTCCGGACTGCAAAGGACGCGACCGTCCAGTTCGTCATCGCGAGGGGGATCGGAGCCTTCCTGGATCCCGCGCTCGCGGCACGGGTCCGGCAGATGGAGCTCGACCCCGAGGTACGCGCCGGCGTCCGGATCGCCATCGCCCGCTCGCAGATCGAGGCGCTGGAGTTACGACCGGCCCACTGGGCCTGGGGCGTCGCGCACCAGCGAGAGCTTCTCGAGGTCTTCTCCGAGTTCGGCCAGCAGTTCCTTCCCCTGTGGAAGCACGGCTGCTCGGAGGAGGACGCGAACGCGCTCCCGGGAGAGCTCGCGCTGGCGCTCGCGCGGAATCCGGGGATCGGCCTGAACCTCCGCAAGGCGCAGGAGACCGCGCGGCTGTGCGCAGCGGTCCAGGCGGTCCAGACCCCGAGCGTCCACGCCTTCCTGGCCCGGCGGACCGAAAGCTCGCAGAGAACCGCGCGATAGCGGGCGTTTCCTGCGCCGCGGCCCGGGACCTGCTATAAGCACTGGACTTCCGACGGGGTCGGGCCCACTTCCCGGGCTGGCCAGCTGGAAGGACCTCGGGCGGACGTCACGGAGGGGCCGAGCGCATGTGTGCTCGCTTGCCCGCCGGGCCGTCGCTCTCACCCCCCACAAGACCCACCATGAGCAACGACAACGAAACGCTGGACACCCTCCCCGCCCCGGCCGCACCGGAGGCGCCCGACGCCGACGGAGACGACGGCGCGGACGACGACGGCCCCGACGAGGGCGACGCCCCGGCCGGCGCGGCCCCCGCGCCCGGAGCCGGACCCGCATCCGTTCCCGGTCAGCCGGGGACAGGCCGCCGTCGCCGCCGCCGGCGGAGGCGCGGACGCGGCGCCCCGGTACTCTTCACGCCGGAGGGCCAGGCGTACCGGATGCTGACCGGCCCGGACGGACAGCAGAACCAGGTGTTCCTCACGCCGCAGGAATTGCAGCAGTGGCAGGCGCGTCAGCAGCAGCAGTCCCAGCCCGGGCAGCAGGCTCCCGGCGGTGGGCAGCGGCAGGCGCCGGCGCAGGTCCAGCAGAACCTCGCGCCGGTGGAGGGCGTGCTCGACACCGAGGCGAAGGGTCCGAACGCGTTCCTGCGGCAGATCCGGCGCAACCTCCTGCCCGGCCCCGAGGACGCCGAGATCCCGAAGAACCTGGTGCAGAAGCTGCGGCTGCGTCAGGGCCAGTACCTCACGGCGATGGCGCAGATGCGCGGACAGAAGGGGCTCATCCAGCGGGTGGAGACCGTGGACGGCAGCCCGGTGGATGGCGCACCGAAGCTTCCCCACTTCAACGACCTGACCAGCATCGACCCCATCGAGCGGATCAAGCTCGAGCACGGGCACAAGGAGATGGTGACCCGCGTGCTCGACCTCATCGCTCCGCTGGGCAAGGGTCAGCGCGCGCTGATCGTCTCCCCGCCCAAGGCCGGCAAGACGATCATGCTCCAGCGCATCGCCCAGGCGGTGCTCGCGAACCACCCCGAGATGCACGTGATGGTTCTCCTCGTGGACGAGCGTCCGGAGGAGGTCACCGACATGCGCCGGAGCATCAAAGCCGAGGTGCTGGCCTCGAGCAGCGACCGGCCGACGGGCGACCACCTGAAGGTCGCGGAGCTCGCGCTGGAGCGTGCGCGCCGCATGGTGGAGAGCGGGAAGGACGTGATGATCCTCCTCGACTCGATCACCCGGCTGGCCCGGGCGTTCAACAAGGAGGTCGACAGCTCGGGTCGGACCCTGACCGGTGGCGTGGACAGCCGGGCGCTCGAGCGGCCGAAGCGCATCTTCGGCGCGGCACGGGCCACCGAGGAGGCGGGCTCGCTCACCATCGTCGGGACGGCGCTCATCGACACCGGGAGCCGGATGGACGAGGTGATCTTCGAGGAGTTCAAGGGAACGGGCAACAGCGAGATCACGCTCGACCGGCTCCTGGCCGAGAAGCGAATCTTCCCGGCGATCAACATTCCCCAGTCCGGAACGCGCAAGGAGGAGAAGCTCTTCACCCAGAAGGAGTACGAGAAGGTGAAGAAGCTCCGGCAGATGCTCTTCAGCGTGAAGCCGGTGGAGGCGATGGAGGCGCTGGTGAAGCGGCTCGCGCGCTACACCTACAACGACGCGTTCCTCGACGAGCTGTGAGGCGCCCCCGCGCGCTGGACAGGACAGAAGGCCAGAGCCGATGCCTCAGCTCCCGCTGATGCCGTTCGTCGCAGGAGCGCTGCTGCTCGCGTCGCTCCTGCCCCTTCGGCTTGCCCCTCGGTCCCTGGGGTGGCTCGCCTTTGGGCTCTGGCTTCTGGGAGGCGTGGTGCTGCTGTCCTTCGGGACGGCGCGGCTCCTCCAGGCCGCTCGGGGCGAGGCCACTCCGGTGGTCGCGGGCATCGTGGCAATCACGGCGCTCGGCGTCGGCGTGGCGAAGGGCCGATTCGTGCTCGGGAAGACCGCGCGGCGGAACATCGAACGACTCGCCGCGCTCACCGAGGACCGGAGGCCGATTCACGTCTACGGGGTGAGGAGCTGGCTGGTCATCGGGCTCATGACCGCGCTCAGCCTCGGCCTCACCCTCGGTGGCGTGCCGCCGCTCTGGCGCGGGATGGTGAATCTCGCGATCGGAGCGGCGCTGGCAACGAGCAGCCTGAACTACCTGCAGCCGCTCTGGACGGGACCGCTTCGATCCGCGGTGAAGGCGGAGCCCGGAGGCACCGGTGCTCCGTGACACCGCCCGGGCAGGCCTGTGACTAGAAGTTCGCCGCGGCCATGTATCGGAAGGTGAGGTTGATGCGTGGCCGGTGCGCCTTCGCGCTCTTCGGGAGGGCGTGGCGGTAGTCGGTCTGGCTCGCTCCGGTCATGAGCAGGAGCCCGCCCGCGGTGAGGTCCACCGCATGGCGCTCCTGCGCGTGCCGGCGGTGCGCGATGCGGAAGCGGCGTGTCTCCCCCAGGCTGAGCGAGGCGACCGCGGGGTGTCCGCCGTGCGGATAGTCGTCGTCGCTGTGCCAGGACACCGAGTCGCTCCCGGAGCGATAGAGGTTCATCAGCACGCTGTTGAAGGGGTGTCCGGACACCGACTCGATCCGATCTCTCAGCTTCGCCACGACCGCTGGGGGCGGGCGCGCCGGGTGGACGATCCCCGAGTACGTGTAGGGGAAGGGACCGTAGAACGCCACGCGGCGTGGCACCGGAACCTGGCGTCCGACGATGGTGACCACGTGGTCCTCCCAGGGGATCTCGACGAGCAGCAGCTCGAGGAGGCGCCCGGCCTCGGCGGGCTCGAGCCAGCCCGGTAGCCAGCGGAAGACCTCGGGAAGCTCCGAGCTCGTGTCCATCGTGGTTGGTTCAAGACGCGAGACAACGGTCGCATCGTCGCGTGTCCCCAGATCTGCAAGGAGCGCCTTCTGCACGCAACCCATCTGCGAATGCCAGGGTCGACGAGCAGCCGTTCACTCCGGTCCCTCCTGTTCTCGGTCGCCGTCCTCGCCTCCTGCGGTCCACCGCCGGGCGCCGGGAACCCGCCTGCGGCGACGGCGCGCGACGTGACACTCCCGGGGACGTCGGCGGTCCGGGTCGAGCCCTGGACGGACGGCGGGTGGATCACGCTCGTCGAGACGCTCCAGACACAGCTGCTGGTGACGATGCCGAAGCGCAAGCTCGTGTGGCTCGACGCAGAGCTCACCGTCTCGCGGGAGTACCAGCCACCCGAGGGCAGATTTCTCATCGACGTCGCCGTCCATCCCTCGGGCGCGGCGTCCGCGCTGGAGATCGAGCCGGCGCCCGGGAACGATCTCTTCCTCCGGCCCATCCACGCCTGGCTGACGCGCTTCCTGCCCGATGGAACCACCGTCACGGCCGAGCTCGACTCGGGAATCCCCGACACCGGCGAGCGGCCACGCATTCTCTTCTCGCTCGACCGCGGGCGGATCGCCGCCTCGGGAGAGGACGTGCAGGTGGCAATGCGCTGGTCGGACAACTCGGTGCGGGCACATCGCCTCGAGCTCCGCGACGGGACGTTCCGGCCGATGTGGACCACGGTCGTCGAGCCGCCCGCGGACCTCCTGGCGATCGGGATCATCGGGGGAGGCTTCGACAACTTCCACCAGGGGGATCGGACCGCCTTCGTCTACCTCGACGTCGATGCGTCCGGGGTCGCGTATCTCGTCGTTCCGAGCACCGCCGACGTGCTCCCCGCCCACGATGCCTTCTTCGGCGAGCATTTGCTCGATGGAGCGGACCCGGCGCA
>CAZDSB010000256.1:0-4506 GCA_964507515.1 uncultured Myxococcaceae bacterium | reverse complement strand
TCACCGACGGGACGACTGCCGGAACCCGACTGGTGAAAGACATCCTCCCCGGACCCGGGAACGGCATCTCGAGCTTCTTCTGACCCACGGCGAGCAGGAGCCGGCTTGCAGGGTCAAACTGGTAGGGGCCTTGGGCTTCAGCTCTGCGTGACCCGGACCGTGGTCTTCATCTTCCGTCCGGTCGCCGGGTCGAGGGCGCTCATGGTGAGGATGCCCTCGACGTTCACGTCGAAGGTCACCTCCACCTGCGCCTCGCCGGCCTTGCCGGGGGTGATGCCGGAGAAGACGAAGTCGCCCAGCAGCTCGTTCTTCTTCGCCGCGTCGTTGTCACCCTGGTAGATGCGCATCGCCAGCTCGGTCTGTCCGTCGAAGCTGGTCGTGGCCTGGATCTGCTTGGCGTTGGGGATGGCCGCGTTGCGCGGGAAGACGATGTGGAAGTCGCCCCCGGCCCGCTCCAGACCGATCGCCATCGGGATGACGTCCAGCAGCTGCAGCCGGAGGTTCGTGTCGTCCTCGAGCGAGTGGGCGTAGAGCGCCGCGCCGATGGCCACCGCCTCGTCCGGGTGCACGCCCTTGGACGGGGTCTTGCCGAAGAATTTGGTGAGGCGCTCCTGGATGATGGGCATGCGCGTCTGGCCGCCCACCAGCATCACCTCGTCGATCTGCTTGGTGCTGACCCCGGCGTCCACCAGCACCCGGGCCACCATCTGGAGCGTCCGGTCCACCAGGTGCTGGGTGAGCTCCTCCAGCTTCTTCCGGGTGAAGGTCATCTCGATGTTCAGGGGCTGGCCCTGCGCGGTCATCGTGATGAAGGGGATGTTGAACGGAGCTTGCTCGCGGGTGCTGAGGTCGCACTTGGTCCGCTCGGCCAGGTCCTTGATCCGCTGCATCGCCACCGGATCCTGGGACAGGTCGATGCCCGTCTTGGCGGCGAAGTCACTCAGCACGTGGTGAATCATCGTGTTGTCGAAGTCCAGCCCCCCCAGGAAGATGTCGCCCCCGGTGGCCTTCACCTCGAACACCCGATCCCGGATCTCGATGATGCTGACGTCGAAGGTCCCGCCCCCGAGGTCGTAGACCAGCGTCGTCTCGTGCAGCTTCTTCCCGATGCCGTATGCCAGCGCCGCGGCGGTGGGCTCGTTGATGATCCGCACCACCTCGATGCCGACGAGCTTCCCGGCGTCCTTCACCGCCTGGCGCTGCCGGTCGTTGAAGTACGCGGGCACCGTCACCACCGCGCGGGTGATGGGCACCCTGAGGTAGTTGGAGGCGACGTCCCGGATCTTGTTCAGGATGCGGGCGGCGATCTCCTGGAGGTGGAACTCGCGGCGGGCGACGTCGATGACCACGTCGTTCCGGTCACCGGGGCGGACCTCGTAGCCCACCGTGCGGCGCATCGTCTCGACGATCTCGCTCGACCAGCTCCGGCCCACGAGCCGCTTGCTGCCGTAGACGGTGTTCTTGGGGTTGAGCTGCCACTGGCGTTTCGCCTCGTGGCCGATGAGCTCGTTCCCCTTCTCGTCGATGGCGAACACGGAGGGCACCGTGTAGTCGCCACCCTTGTAGGGGATGAGCTTGACCGAGCCATCCTCGGTGACGATGGCCGCGCAGGAGTTGGTCGTTCCGAGGTCGATGCCGATGATGGGCGGCTTCTGCATGCGTGTCGGCGCTGTACGTTAGCAAGCCAGGCTGCCGTCCGGGGCACCAGTGGCGGACCGGTCGGCAGTGGAGGGAGACTCGAGGGGTGACGATGTGGGCGTCCAGCATCCGTTGATGCCGTGAGGAGCAGCCGACCGTGAGCGCGAAGGATTTCCTGCAGGAGGTGGGCGCGGTGGTGAGCCGCGACTTCCTCCACGACCGCAGCATCCTCTCCTTCGAGGAGTACCTCGAGCTGTTCCTGCAGGGCCCCCACGCCCAGGTCAGGAACTCCGCCCAGTACCTCCGGGACGTGCTCGACCACTTCGGGACGGCCCCGGTGCAGCAGCATCCGGCCGGCCCCATGCGCCGGTTCAAGCTCTTCGACCTCACCGACGGCGAGCGGATGGGCCGGGTGGCGGGACAGGAGGAGGTCCAGAACGCGCTGTACCGGCTCCTCGGCAACTTCGTCCGTGCCGGGGCGGTCAACAAGCTGGTCCTGCTCCACGGGCCCAACGGCTCGGCCAAGTCCACCGTGGTGGACGCGCTCAAGCGGGGGATGGAGCTCTACTCCCGGGAGCCCCAGGGCGCCCTGTACGAGATCACCTGGATCTTCCCCTCCGAGAAGCTGGTGAAGGGCAGCATCGGCTTCGGCGAAAGGCCGGGCGGAGGTGAGCTGACCACCTTCGCGCACCTGGACGAGGAGAGCGTCGAGGTGCGAGTTCAGTGCGAGATGCGCGACCACCCGCTCTTCGCCATGCCCCGCGTGGAACGGCGGAAGCTCCTCGAGCGGGCCCTCAAGGTCCCCGCCCGCTCCGGGGACGGCGAGGCCCTGCTCGCCGACTGGATCGTCGACGGCGAGCTCTGTCACAAGTGCCGGCGCATCTACAGCGCGCTGCTCACCGCCTCCAACGGTGACTGGCTCCGGGCGCTGCGGCACGTGCAGGTCCGACGCTTCTACCTCTCGCGCCGCTACCTCGTCGGCGCGGTGACGGTGGAGCCGCATCTCAGCGTGGATGCCGCCTACCACCAGGTCTCGGCGGACCGGAGCCAGGCGAACCTCCCGGCCGCGCTCCAGAACCTCGTGCTCTTCGAGCCGCACGGGCCGCTGGTGAACGCCAACCGGGGCATCATGGAGTACGCCGACCTCCTCAAGCGTCCGCTGGAGGCCTTCAAGTACCTGCTCGGCTTCAGCGAGACCGGCGAGGTGCCCATGGAGCACTTCGTGCTCCAGCTCGACGAGGTGCTGGTCGCCTCCAGCAACGAGAAGCACCTCGCCGCGTTCAAGGAGCTGCCCGACTTCGCCAGCTTCAAGGGACGCATCGAGCTCGTCCGGGTCCCGTACATCCGCCGGTGGAAGGTGGAGAAGGAGATCTACGACGCACAGGTCACCACCCGCACCGTCGGGAAGCACGTCGCCCCGCACGCGACCGAGGTCGCTGCACAGTGGGCGGTGCTCACCCGCCTGAAGAAGCCGGTGCGCGAGCGCTACCCGGCCGACGTCCGCGAGATCCTCGAGGGGCTGACTCCCCTCGAGAAGATGTGGCTCTACGAGGACGGCACCGCCCCCGACCGCCTCAGCCTCGCCCAGGCCCGCGAGCTGAAGAAGTGGCTCCCGTCGCTGTACCAGGAGTCGGATGCGTACCCGAACTACGAGGGACGCACCGGCGCCTCCGCCCGGGAGATCAAGACCGCCCTCTTCAATGCCGCCCAGAACCCAGACCGTCCGTGCCTCAGTCCCCTGGCCGTCCTCGAGGAGCTGACCGCGCTCACCAAGGACAAGAGCGTCTACGAGTTCCTCCAGGAAGAGGTGATGGACGGCTACCACGACCACGAGGAGTTCGTGCGCACCGTGGAGCAGCAATATCTCGAGTCGGTGGACGCCGAGGTGCGCGAGTCGATGCGTCTCGTTTCGGACGAGCAGTACACCTCGCTCTTCGAGACCTACGTCCAGCACGTCCGGCACTGGGTGAAGAACGAGAAGATGCGCAACCGCCTCACCGGGGAGATGGAGCGCCCGGACGAGAAGCGGATGGCGGAGATGGAGGGCATCGTCATGCCCCGGGGTGACGATCCGGGCGAGTTCCGCCGCGGGCTCATCGGACAGATCGGCGCCCACCGGCTGGAGAACCCCGAGGGCGCGATGGACTACGCCCGCATCTTCCCCGACCTCTTCCGGCGCCTCCGTGCTCACTTCTTCGAGGAGCGCAAGCGCGCCCTCAGCCGCGGCGCGGAGAACGTCCTCAAGGCGCTCTCCGACGAGCGGGGCGCCCTCAGCTCGCGCGAGCTCGAGCAGGTGAACCAGACGCTCGCTGCGATGCGCGAGCGGTACGGGTACTGCGACGTATGCGCCAAGGAGGCCATCCTCTTCCTGGTCCGGAAGCGCTACGGCAGCTGAGCATGGTCGCTGGCGCGCCCCTGCGCGCTTCCGCAGGCGGCCCCGCTGACGTCGGCGGCAGGTGGTTAAGTCTCCGGCCATGGCCAGGAGCTCGTGGGACCAGTACTTCATGGACATCGCCACCCAGGTCGCCACCCGCGCGACCTGTGACCGCAAGCACGTGGGTGCGGTCATCGTGCGCGACCGGACCATCCTCTCCACCGGCTACAACGGAAGCATCCGGGGGATGCCCCACTGCGACGAGGTGGGGCACATGATGGAGAACGGGCACTGCGTGGCGACGGTCCATGCGGAGGCCAACGCGATTCTCCAGGCGGCCAAGAACGGGGTGCGGATCGACGGCGCGACGCTCTACACCACCGCGAGCCCTTGCTGGCCGTGCTTCAAGCTGATCGCCAACTCGGGGTGTGTACGGATCGTCTACGGAGAGTTTTACCGGGACCCGCGCATCTTCGAGGTCGCCGGCCAGCTGA
>CAZDSB010000255.1:0-3458 GCA_964507515.1 uncultured Myxococcaceae bacterium | reverse complement strand
GCCGCCGTGATTCTCTGCCTCGTCCTCGCCGGGTGCTCCAGCTCACCCAGCAACGCCCTGCCGTCACCGCAGGGCATCGATCGGAGCCCGCTCCTCACGCAGGTCACGAGCTGTGGTCAGCTCGAGACGGCCATCGAGGATGCGCTGGTGCTGGAGATGAAGAGCACCATCGAGCAGATCCGCAAGAGTGACTCGTACATCGGGGTGGGCGGGATCGCGATGCCTGCGCCGGTCGGGATGAACACTCCCGGGGCCGGTCCCGCCACAGCCGGGCCCACCAGCGTCAGCACCACCAACACCCAGGTGGCCGGGGTGGACGAGGCCGATTTCGTCCAGAACGACGGCACCCGCATCGCGGTGCTCGCCGGGGGCATGCTGCACCTGCTCCACTCCTGGCCCGCCCAGGACATGGCCGAGGCCGGGGCGCTGAAGATCGACGGCTGGCCTCGGGACATGTTCCTCGCCGGCAATCAGGTGGTGGTCTTCAGCAGCGTGTACATCCCGCGGGCGATCGAGGGGTCGCATCCGATCTGCGCACCCCCGCCGGTGGCCGTCGGGAGCGGCACCGCCATGCCCTACTACTGCGGCTACTGGGCCGACGACTTCACGCAGATCACCACCGTCGACGTGAGCGACCTGTCGCATCCGACGGTCACCGCGAACATCCTTCTTCCGGGTAACTACCTCTCGGCACGCCGGATCGACGACCGGGTCCGGGTCGTGATGACCGACTCGCTCCCCTTCCCCGACGGCGTGCGGTACTGGCCGGACCTGCCCCCGGGGGCGACCGCCGAGCAGCGGGACAAGGCGTTCGATGCGCTCGAGGCGGCGAACGAGGCGCTCATCCGAGGCCGCTCCCTCGACGACTGGCTGCGGAACGGATCGCTCCAGATCCCCGGCGGCGCGACGACGCCGATCCCCTACAACTGCACCGACTTCTCGCTCAGCAGCGCGCCCACCCGGCCGGGTCTGCTGACCCTGGCCACGCTGGACCTCTCCACCGACTCGCTGAAGAGCCGGACCTCGGTCCTCGCCGAGGCAGGCACGGTCTACGCCTCGAAGGACACGCTCTACGTCGCGGCCGCTCACTGGTGGTGGTGGCCGGAGGCCGGCCAGACGGACGCGACCTACGTCCACGCCTTCGACCTCTCCGATCCGGACCGCGCGCCATACCGCGGATCCGGCACGGTCGACGGCACGGTCCGGGACCAGTACTCGATGGACGAGTTCTCCGGCTCCCTCCGCGTCGCGACCCACCTCACCACCCGGGTCGCCGACGGGACCCCCTGGGGCACGCTCAAGGGGGCCAACCGGATCTCGGTGCTCACCCCGTCCAGCGGCGGCCTCCAACTGGCCGGCAAGACCGACGACTACGGCGCGGACGAGCAGACCTACGGGACCCGCTTCCTCGGGTCGCGCGGGTTCGTCATCACCGCGCGTCAGGTCGACCCGCTCTTCACCTTCGACCTGAGCGACCCCGCGCACCCGACCAAGGTGGGCGAGCTGGAGATGCCCGGCTTCATCGCGTACCTGCACCCCGTCGACGACACCCACCTCGTGGGCATCGGCCGTGAGGTCACGTTCAGTCAGGCAGGGGAGACCGCGCAGGTGAAGATCGCGCTCCTCGACGTGACCGACCTCTCCAATCCGATCGCGCAGGCGGTCCAGCTGGTCGGCGAGGGTTTCGCCACCTCCGAAGTGGAGTGGGACCCCCACGCCTTCACCTGGCTCCCGGCGCAGAACATGCTCGCCATCCCGTTCGCCGACTTCGGGAGCCAGACCTTCATCTCGGACCTGCGGCTGTTCCAGGTCGATACGGCGGCCGGCACCATCACCGGCCGAGGAAGCCTCTCGATGTCCGACGTGTACCAGACCTACGAAGGCTGGAGTTACGCCTGGTCCCCGTGGATCCGGCGCGGCATCCTCGCCGACTCCGCGGATGGTCAGTTCGTGTACGCGATCAGCGACTCGGGCGTGCGGTCGGCCAAGGTGGCAAGCTTGCCGGCGTGGCTGCAGACGGTGAAGTTCCCGCCGCTCGTCGTCTACAACGCCGTCCCGTGAGGCACGGGGGAACGGCCATCGGCGTCCTGGTCGCGGCGCTGATGGCCTGTGACGCGCAGACCGACCCCGGCTACCAGGGCGAGCCCCTGGTGACGCTGCGCGGCCGGGTCGAGAGCAGCGGGGACCTTCCGCCGCTCGAGGCGGCGATGCTCTGGCAGGAGGGGCCCCCGCCGGGAGTCGAGGACCAGCAGCTGGCGACGAAGGCGCCGGTCACCTCCGGCTTCCCGGCGACGTTCACCCTCCGGCTCTACACCCCGCCACCGGGCCAAGCGTTCCGCCAGCTCGCCGACGGCGCGCCTCGCTGGGCACGGGCCAACGCCGCGGCGGTGCCGTACGGGCTCGCGCCCGACCAGGTGCCGGCGCTGCCGAGCGCGCACAACCCGGCGTACACCTACGACCCCGATCACTGGGTGATGTACCTCGAGTCGGACGTTCCCCCGAGCTCGCTGACCGAGTGGTGGCTCGGCGAGGCGCTCGGCGCGGGGTACCACCTGTTGCGGGTCGTCCCGGTCTCCGGCTGCATCGGCGGGACGGAGCTGGAGGATTGCGTCTCCGATCTGGTCCGCCGCGGCGTGCCCGACGACGGCACGGACGACCCGGGGACCGCGCGCGGCTACTGCAAGGCACCGTACCGGCTGCATCCCACCACCCTCGACGAGGCCATCGTCCTCCGGCTCGGTTCGCCGGACGGGGGCTTCGTGCCGGGCTGCCAATGATCCTCGACGCGCCGGCGATCGCTACCCTGTACCGGTCGCACGGGCACATCGTGCTCCGCCGCGCGCGCACCCTGCTCGGGAGCGAGGCCGATGCGCGGGAGGCGCTGCAAGAGATCTTCACCGCGCTGGTGCGAAATCCGGACGCGGTGCGATCCGCCGGCTCGGTCGTCGGCTGGCTGTACCAGGCCACGACGCACCACTGCCTGAACACGCTGCGCAAGGCGCGCACCGGCGCGCGGGTCCTCGAGCTCCACGTCCGCCCGGGCCTTCCCGAGGCCGGAGGCCCGCGGGGTGAGGCCGCCGCCGAAGTGCGGCGCCTCCTCGCGATGCTGCCCGAGGACGTCGCGGCAGCAGTCGTCTACCACCACCTGGACGGGATGACGCATGCCGAGGTGGCCGAGCTCCTCGGCTGCTCGCGTCGCCAGGTGGGCTACCTCCTCGAGCGCGCCCAGGGCCTCTGGGACCGCGCGGAGCAGACCGCATGAATCTCGCCACCACGCCCCTCAGCTGGAATGCCTGCCTCTCCGCCCTCCGCCTCGACCGGTGGATCATGGGCGAGCTTGGCCCCGCCGACGCCGAGAGCGTCGGGACCCACGTCTCCGCCTGCGCCGCCTGCAGCACCGCGGTGGCCGGGATCCGCGGGGTGCGCGAGGAAGTCCGCGCCCTGCCGCTGCCGATCCG
>CAZDSB010000254.1:0-5741 GCA_964507515.1 uncultured Myxococcaceae bacterium | reverse complement strand
CGAAAGCCGGTCCGCCACCGGCTGCTCCGACACGAGGTACCGGGCGGCGCTCTGCCGGTTGCCATCCTGGGCGTAGCTCTCCAGGCCGTCGCGCTCCTTGGGCACGCCCAGGTAGACCTCGACGCTCTTGACCCCCGGCCGGAGCTGGTCGGCCAGCGGGCGGATGGGGGGAGCCTCCGGGTGTCCCTTGTCGAAGGAGAGTGGGGTGCCGTCGGGAAGGATGCCGGAGAACGAGAGGAGCTGGAGCTGTCCGGCGCGAAGCGCCTCCTGATCCACCTCCACGCGAAGCACACCCCAGGGGTAGGGCGAGAGCGCGGCGAGCCGGCCGGCGAGGAGCAGCTCGTGGTACGCGTCCTGTGCCTGGAGGTGCTGAGGGGACATGAACATCCCCTCCTTCCAGACCACGCGCTGCAGCGGACGGCTCACGATGCGTTCACCCCTTCGGAGGCGGCGTCCTGTTGACCACCCGCACGTCGTCCAGCCCGAACACCAGGACGGTGTCCTCCGGTGCCGGGCTCTCCTTCACCGGCTGCGGCTGGTCGCTGCAGCGGTCGGGCTCCACGGTGGGGAGGCGCGCGACGGAGCGCCAGGTGGTGGAGGTGGGCTCGCGGAACACGCCCATGACGACGACGGCGGAGGCCTTCGGGTCCCGCCGGTACCCGACGATGGTGGTGCCGCCGGGCTCCACGGTGGTGTCCTGCACGTTCACCAGCTCGTCGCCGAGGGCCTCCTGGGGCCGGGTCCGCAGGTCGTTGAAGTCCGCCGCCTCCGCCCGGGCGACGCCACGGGTCTGGAAGACGAGCACCTGCGTCACCAGCGGCTGGCCGCGCTCGTCGGGGTTGAGGCGCGGGGCGCCCTCGAGCCTCAGGTAGATCGGTGGCGGGTTCTCACAGGGCGGACGGACCCCGCGCGCGCATCCCATGCCCACCCAAGCGCCGGAGAGCGCGAGAATCCACAGCGCGCTGCGACGGCCGGCCGGTGCTGCGATTCCTCCGCCCATGAACCCCCTCGCCTGTCACGGAACCCCAGGGGTCGAGGACGGTGCCACAGGGCCCTCCGCACTGACAAGCGTGACGGACTGCCAGAAGGGAGTGCCACCGAGACGCTCGAGCAGTGGCGGCCCTGCGCCTCGCCGCTCGGGTCACCCGCCGGTCCAACCGCCCGGATCGACGAACCGCCGGAACCAGGCCTGGGTCGATCGGGTGTCGAACGCACCAGCGAACGTGGGCGGCGGTGGGGCAAACGCCTCCGCGAGCGCGCCGCCCGCTGCGAAGTAAGAGCCGGGAAACTTGAGCTGGTTGACGTCGAGGAGGTCCGGCGCACCCCCCAGGATCAGCAAGCGCCCTCCCCGGACCGGCTCGAGCTGCCCAGGGAGAGCCGAGTCGGGAACGGCCTTCAGGACCGGGTCCCCCGCGGGGAGGAAGCTGGCCCAGCCGAGCCCTGGCAGTCCGGGGGAGTTGTGCCAGGCAAAGTGGTCCGGCGCGGGGATGTCGAAGCCGAGGAACCGCTTCGCCCAGAAGTACAGCCGGCTGAAGGCCAGCTCGGCCTGGGCCGGGTTCCAGCGGGCGGAAAATCCCGCGGTCAGTGAGCGCACCGGACCCAGGGCCAGGAGGGCACGACACAGTTGAAGGAGCTCTTCGGGCCGATGCTGGCGCCGCAGCGTGATCTGGAGGACCGAGCTCCGGCTGGCGCGTGAGGGGTCGACCTGCTGGTAGTCGAACGAGACCTCCGGGAGGAGCGGAGAGTCGCCGATCTGGATGCGATAGAAGTGTGCAGGCCGATCGAGCAGCAGGTGCCGCGAGCTGACGAGCTCGGCCACGCGATCCCTGGACGGGCAGCGCTCCCACACCGTCGACGACGAGGTGGTGTACCAGCACGGCGAATCCGAGGAGGTGAGCTCGGAGTAGAACTTCCAGGCCTGGCCCACCCCCTCTGCGGCCCAGGAGGCAGGGTCGTCCAGGTAGGCCGTGACGCCGAGGCCGACGTCGACGACGGGGAGACCATTCCGGAGCTGCTGACGTTCCGGGAGCAAGGTGTGAACCTCCGCGGGGCCGCCATCATCGGCCAGAAAGCGGCGTCTCGTCACCTGCGGTAGCGTTCGAGGAATGGGGGCACCACTCGGGATTCCCGGGCTGTGGGTCGCCGGGGGGGGCGCCGGGCTCAGCAATGCCGAGTGCAACAAGGCGCTCGCCGACTGCGGCCTCGTCCCCGACCAGTTCGGAGAGTACTCCGACGTTTCAGAGAGCCAGTCTGCGGCTCGAAAGAAACTGCGGGCAGATGCGCGAAAGGCCGCGGGGGACGAGAGCAAGCACATTCCCCCCTGCAAGCTCCCCTCGAAGCCGGAGAACGCGAATGCCAAGACCTGCCGGTGCTCGTTGAGCCCGCAGGCGCAAGCCCTGGTCACGCCCGAGGAGTTCTACCACGCGAATTCCGAGGCTGGTCACCTGCTCCGGGACGACCTCATGCGCGCAAAAGGCGGCCGTGACGATCCGTGCGCGAATCACCCGCCCGATTTCACCGGAAAGCCGCCGGCGCACAGCGGCGGGTGCGGCTATGAGACGAGCAGCGCGCTGTGCATGGACCATTTCGGCTCTTCGACCCTTGGTGGCAGCACGCACCATCTCGTCTGTGGCGCCGAGCGGGATTTCGCGAAGGCTCAGGACAATCAGATTCCGATGTCTCAGCTCAAGGTCGGAGTGGCCAGCTCCGCCGTCACCACCGTGACCGCGGGCCGGCTGCGCTTGAACCCGGAGACGAAGAGCCTCGAGCCACAGCAGGTCAAGCAGAACTACGAGGGCAACAGGGACAAGACGAGCAGTGCCCAGTCGGCGACCGCAGCGAGCCTGTCGCAGGGGCAATCCACCTTCAGCTCACGACTGCAGAGCGGGGAGCTCTCCGACTCCGAGAAGATAGCCGTCCAGTGCATCGTCCAGCAGTGGGAGAACTCGGTAGGGAAGGTGCAGTCGGATGCGGTGGCGAAGCACGGACCCGACTCGCCGGAGAAGCAGCAGGCTCTCCTCGCCGCCTACAACAAGAAGAACGGGACGAAGCACAAGACCTGGGACTCCCTCTCTGACGACCAGAAGAAGGAAGCAGTCGAGGCCCGACAAAAGGAGCTGGCGACGGCCAAGGCCGGTGGCCCCAATGCGGCCGGAAAGGCGATGGACCCGCCCTCGAAGGACGACTGCAAGGAGTGGCAAGCGAACTGGCTCTGGCAGAATCAGACTGCGGGCGGATTTCCGCCGCCGATGGGTCGCAAGCCTGGAGTCTCCACGAGTACCAACAACACAGCGGGTGCCGCAGAGCCGGATTGAGAACCATGGAACTAACGACGAGCTACTACCGCCATTCGGGGACGAGCAGCGACGCGGTCTCGTTTCTCGTGCAGCGCTTCGACGTCGACGTGGGCTTCGTCGCTGGCGAGAGCGAATCTCACGCGGTGTCCCTGGTTCGTGACGATTCGGGAACCCTCCGCTTCTGGCGGAATCTGAGCACCACCGGGTGGTTGACCGGACTGTGGCGCTCCCTCCAGGGTGACCTCGTCGTCTGTTCGGCAGAGGGCGCGCTGTACGTCGCGCCTGCCGCTCAGCTCCGCATGGAGGGGGACCCCTGGCGTGTGCAGGAGACGACGGCAACGCTCATGGGAGTCTGGGGCCTCTCCAACAAGAACGCCTTTGCCTGGGGCTTCGAGGGAGGAAGACCGCGCAACTTCAGCTGGGACGGCTCGCGGTGGGCGCCGGAGCCATCACCGGACTTCATCGTGGAGTCCATGCACGGCATCGACGGCCAGGCTCGATGGGTCTCTGGTCGGGGAGGGATGGTCGCCCGGTTCGACGCCGGGCGCTGGCACGAGTTCCAGACGCCGGTCCCGGAGATCCTCGTCTCCATCTTCGTGGCGAAACCGGGCGAATGCTACGCGGTGGGGAACATGGGAACCGTTCTGGAGGGATCGGATGCCGGCTGGGGGGTGATCGGTCGAATCCCCGGTGCCGTCGAGGGCGATCTTCAGGGCGTCGCCAAGTGGGGGGACCAGCTCTGGATCGCCGCCAGCCGCCTCGGGCTCTGGCGGCGAACGGGAGTGTCGGCGCAGTTCGAGTGCGTCGATCCCAAGCTGACGGCCGTCGCACTCGACGTGAGAGGTGACCTCGTCGTGGGATGCGACGACTCGATCGGCTCCAGCACCGATGGGATCTCCTTCAAGGTGCGCGGAGTCGGCACGGTCGAGCGCAACATTGGCAGCCAACCGCTGGGATGGTTCGCTCCGTAGGCGGGGTCAGCGGCTAGCGGGTGTTTCCCATTCCCGGACTCCCGACCCACACCACGGGGGCGCCACCGATCTTGACGACCAGGCAGCCGACGACTGCACAGGCCTTCGATGTGTTGACCATGGTGAGCACGTCCTTTTCTGGTTTGGTCGGCGGCAGGTTCCCGACCCCCGCCTCATTCCCCTTGATGCCGTCGGCGACGGATCGCTGGTTCATGACCTTCTTGTTCTGATGCTTCACGTTGTCCGCCTCGTTCTCCACCAGGCTTTTCGAGGTGGTGGTGATCGGAAACGGGGCGGGAATTCCCTGAGGGCCGGCCGGGGGAGGAGGGGCAGGAACCAGACAGATGTCGGGCATGAGCGGGGTGAAGGTGAGTGGCTGGCTCTCGCTGGCGATCTCCATGGCGACGGCGATGAGAGACATGGTGTGCCTCCTAGGGACGCTCCAGCAGAACGCAGCTCGAGCCGGCTTCGAGGCCGGACCCGACGATCATGCAGCGAGGCTCGGCAGGAGCGCCTCGGAGGAAGCTCTCGCAGGCCAGGACCGACGCGGTGGCCATCGTTGCGGCTCCCAGGCTGCCGAAACACTCCGGGAGCTGGTCGACCCGCACCGAGTCGCCTGCGATCTGGAAGAAGTCCTTGCCTGCGGTGTCGAGCCCGCCGGGCGCCATCGACCGGGGAAAGGCCTGGAGCCAGGCCCGCTGCCGGCGCGGCTCGGCGTCCACGTCCGCCAGCACCCACTCGAGCTTCTCGCGGCGTGCCTTCAGCACCTGCCCGACCGATCGCATCGCGACTCCGAGTCCCTCCGCTCGGGCCTGACTGGCCAGGGCGTCTCCATCGCTTCCGGTTGCCACCACCGTGACCTTCGCCTGACCGGTGAGACGTTGTGCGCGAAGGACCTCCGGCGAGGCCAGAACCACGAACGCGGCGCCCTCCCCGGGGATGACTCCTTCGACGTTCGCGCCATCGAAGATGGCGTCCTGGGCCATCAGCTCGTCCATCGCTCGTGCGTCGTACGAGGTGTCGGCGCCTGCGACGACCGCTGCCTGGATCCGGCCTTCGCCGATGGAGCGCGCCGCCTCCAGGAGCGCGTGGCCGAACGAGGCGATCCCCTCGTCATGAAGTCGGGGTGGAGAAGCGCCGTCGGGTGCCAGCCGAGCCAGCCCTGCCTCGAGTCCGCTGCGCTCCCGCCGGTATTCGGGGGACCGGTAACGTGCTCCGAGCCCGACCTCGAATCCGACGCGGCACACGGAGTCGAGAGCGCTCCACAGAGGTGCGATCTGCTGCATCGCCTGGCCGAGCAGCCGCAGAAGGCGCTCGGGGCCGGAGCAGGTGGGTGGAAGCGTTCGTGCGCTGCACATCGTCGCCCGCTGGCCGTTGGGACAGGTGAAGGGGCTCTCCACGAAGGGCGACAGCTCCGCGCGCCAGAAGGCCCAGGTTTGCCAGGAGCTGAAGCCGAGCCCGTTCGAGGCGCCGG
>CAZDSB010000253.1:0-2685 GCA_964507515.1 uncultured Myxococcaceae bacterium | reverse complement strand
CGGTCGGAAGGAGACGCCGAAGTCGTAGTTGAAGTCGCTCGGTGAGGAGGAGATCCAGGGGAACGTCCAGCCGAGGCGCCTGGCGTAGGTCTGGAGCTTCTGCAGCGGGGCGCGGGAGACGGCGACGAAGGTGACGTCGCGGTGGGCGAGGTGAGTGGGGAGGTGATCGAAGCTCTCGGCCCAGAACGAGCAGCTCTTGCAGCCGGCGTCCCACTCGGGCGCGAACATGAAGTGGTACATCGCGAGCTGGCTGCGCCCGTCGAAGAGGGCCGCAAGCGTCTTCTGGCCGTCCGGCGTGTCGAAGAGGTACGGGTTATCCACCCGCAGCCAGGGGAGGGCGCGGCGCTCGGCGCTGACCGCATCGCGCTGGCGGGTCAGCTCCTTCTCCCTGGCGAGGAGCTTCTTGCGTGCCGCGAGCCATTCGTCCTTCGTTCGTGCGAGCTTCATCCTCGGCTCCTTGTCGGTCGTCACTGACCTCGCCAGGAATAGCGGCCGCTCCGGAGAGCCGGGAGTAACAAGAGCGACGGGGTTATTGGACCAACGATGGACTCCTCTATCACCGCGGCGGCACGGGCGCTCCGGACCGGTGATCCGCTCGGCGCCCTCAAGCGCGTCGCGCTGCGGGACGATCCGGCGGCCCTCGCGCTCCGTGGCATCGCGATGGCACAGCTCGGCGATCTGCCGAAGGCCCGCGAGCTCCTCCGGCGCGCGGGACGTGGATTCGGCCCTCGGGAGAGTCTCGATCGAGCCCGGTGCCTCACCGCGGAGGCGGAGATCGCCTTCGCCGCCCGTGACCTCGCCCCGCCCGCGCGGGCACTGGCGGAGGCCCTGCGCACCTTCGTTGCGCACGGCGACAGGGAGAACGCGACCCACGCCCGGCTCCTCCTGATCCGCCGGCAGCTGCTCCTCGGTCGGGTGGACGAGGCGGGTGGAACGCTCGGGACGCTCGACCAGGACCTTCCTCCACGGCTCGCCGCCGTTGCCGCACTCGTCGCCTTCGAGATCGCGCTCCGTCGCGGACGAGCAGAGCCGGCCAGGACGGCCCTGCAGGCGGCGCGACAGGCAGCGGCCCGTTCCGGCATCGGCGCGCTCGTGGCCGAGGTGGAGCAGGCCGGGCGAACGCTCGTGCTTCCCGCAGCACGGCTGGTCGGTCCGGGGGAGACCCGGCCGCTGACCCTGGCCGAGGTCGCCGAGGTGCTCGCCTCCCCGGATCTGATCGTCGATGGCTGCCGACGGGCGGCCCGGTGCGGGGAGCGGGTGGTGAACCTCGCGAGACGGCCGGTGCTCTTCGCGCTGCTCCGGACGCTGGCCGAGGCGTGGCCGGGAGACGTCGGTCGCGCAACCCTCATCGAGCGGGCGTTCGATGCGCGGCGAATGAACGACTCGCACCGTGCGCGGCTTCGCGTCGAGATGGGGCGGCTCCGACAGGAGCTGCGCCCGCTGGCCGAGGTTCGGGCCACCCCCGACGGCTTCGTGCTTGTCCCGCGCGGAGCGGGCTCCGTCCGACTGCTGGCGCCGCCCATCGAGAGCCCCGACGCGGAGGTTCTCGCGCTACTCTCCGACGGCGAGGGGTGGTCGACGTCGGCGCTGGCCCTGGCGCTCGGATCCAGCCAGCGAACCGTGCAGCGTGCGCTCCGCATGCTGGAGGAGGCGCGGCAGGTGCGCTCGGTTGGACTTGGACGGTCGCAGCGATGGCTCGCGGCGCCCGTCGCCGGATTCGCGACGACGTTGTTGCTCCCCGGGTCCGAGGGATTCGGCTAGGAGATCGACATGGCGAAGACCGACCAAGAGGCGGAGATCGTCCGCGAGTACGGACCGTTCCCCGGGGTCTCCGACGTGGCGGGTGTCACCTTCGACGGCCGCCTCGTGTGGTTCGCGGCCGGCGAGAGGCTCGGCTCGTTCGATCCCGGGACCGGCGAGAGCGTCCGCTTCCTCGACGTCACCGCGGACGCAGGCACTGCCTTCGATGGGAAGTACCTGTGGCAGCTCGCCGATGCCCGGATCCAGAAGGTCGATCCGGAGACCGGAAAGGTGCTCTCGACGATCCCGGCGCCGGGCGGCGGGCGCGATTCGGGGCTGGCGTGGGCGGAAGGGACGCTCTGGGTGGGCGGGTACCGGGAACGGAAGATCCGGCAGATCGATCCGAAGACCGGAGCGATCCTGCGCACCATCGAGTCGAACCGCTTCGTCACCGGCGTGACGTGGGTGGACGGCGAGCTCTGGCACGGGACCTGGGAGGGCCCCGAGTCGGACATCCGCCGGATCGACCCGAAGACCGGCGAGGTGCTCACCCGGCTGACGATGCCGGAGGGGAAGGCCGTCAGCGGTCTGGAGTCCGATGGGCGCGATCTGTTCTACGCGGGGGGCGCGTCGAGCGGGCGCGTCCGCGCGGTCCGACGGCCGCGCAAGCGGTGAGGGCCGACGCGCCGAGCGCGGCGTCGTTCGCGGGTTCAGGAGCGCGGGTGGGTGAGGGTGTGCCCGCCGATTCACAGTGCGAGAGGTGGGACGGTCGCGCAGGACCTCGCTGCTACGGGTCTGGCACCTGAATGGCGCAGCAACGCGCGACTGATAGGCTTGCAACCGTGACGCGTCTGATCGGTCTGGTCCTCGGGCTGCTGGCGGTCTTCCCAGCCTCTGCGCAGGTTCACGTTCCCTCGTCAGCGTCGAGCGACAACTTCCTCGCCT
>CAZDSB010000252.1:0-6013 GCA_964507515.1 uncultured Myxococcaceae bacterium | reverse complement strand
GTGTCGGACGTGCTGAAGGAGGGCGACGAGGTGATGGTGAAGGTCATCTCGATCGACCGGAGCGGGAAGATCCGGCTCTCGCGCAAGGAGGCCCTCGCCGAGCGCGCCGGCACCGCGGTTCCTCCCGCGGCCGGCGCCCCTGCCGAGGCTCCGAAGGCCAAGGCGTAACCCTTGTCGTCGTCAGGGGCGGACGGAAGGATGCGCCGCGTGCGCGCCTCTCGCCCGCCTCCGCACCCGAGGTCCCGATGAACCCCGTCCGGATTCAGGTCCGGCGCGTGCGCGCGCACGCCCAGCCGTTGCCGCTCCCGCGCTACCAGAGCGAACGGGCAGCCGGGCTCGACCTCTGCGCGGACATCGACGGCGACTGGACGCTCGCCCCCCAGGCGCGCCGGGCCGTGCCGACCGGCCTGGCCATCGCGCTGCCCGAGGGCTTCGAGGGCCAGGTGCGACCCAGATCGGGGCTGGCTCTCCGACATGGGATCACCTGCATCAACGCTCCGGGCACCATCGACGCGGACTACCGGGGAGAGATCCAGGTCCTGCTGGTGAATCTCTCCGGCGACCCCTTCACGCTCCGGCGAGGCGAGCGCATCGCGCAACTGGTCGTCGCGCCGGTGGTCCGTGCCGAGCTGGAGGAGGTGGACACACTGCCCACCACCCAGCGCGGCGACGGCGGTTTCGGAAGCACTGGACGCTGAAGGCCTCCGCTTCGGTCGAGCAGAGGCGGCTGGTACACTCCCCGGCTCGTTCCACGTCGCGACTTTGGAGCCCGCGCACTTGCTCTGCTACCGCTGCGGCAGCCACGTCCCCGACTCCGCCGAACGCTGCAACGCCTGTGGCCAGCGCCAGGTGGGGACGGCACGCATGCCGAGCACCACCGGCATCCGCCGCCGCCTCTCGCCCGCGCTGCTCGCGGGAGCTCCGTACCGCATCGGCGATCGGATGGCCGAGCGCTACGTGGTGAAGGACGCGATCGGCATCGGTCCGCTGGGGTACGTCTTCCGCGCCAGCGACGAGCAGCAGGGCATCGACGTCGCCGTGAAGATGATCCAGCCGCGCTTCGTGCAGACCGCCGAGGAGCGCGCGGCGTTCCACCAGGCCGTGGAGCCGGCGCGCAGGTTCATGCAGCCGTCGCTCGCCCGGGTCCACGACCTCGGTGTCGAGCAGGGCTGGCCGTTCGTCAGCTACAGCTTCCTCGATGGGCTCACGCTGCGCCGGATGATCGACTCCCGGCTGGCGAAGGGCCAGACCTTCACCCTCGAGGAGGTCGAGCCGTTCCTCGGGCAGCTCGCCGCAGCGCTCGAGGCGGCCCACCCGCTGGGTGCGCACGGAGATCTCAAGCCGGAGAACGTCGTCATCCTCCCGGACATGCTCCGGGTCGTCGACTGGGGTCTCGTGCGCGGGCTTCCGCGACTCCCCTTCGTCCAGGCGCAGAAGCAGAAGTCCACGCACCGCTACCTCGCGCCCGAGGTCGTCTCGGGCGGCGAGGCGGATCCGCGTGCCGACCTCTACTCGCTGGGCGTGCTGGTCGGCGAGATGCTCACCGGCCTCACGCCGGACGACGACGTCCCCGAGCTGCGGCTGACCGCGCCCGAGTTGCCGGAGGCGGTGGAGGGCTTCTACCGGCGCGCGCTCAACGAGCGGCCCGAGGCGCGCTTCCGGAGCGTTCGCGAGCTGTACGAGGAGTTCGTCGCGCTGCTCGCGCCCGCGAGCACCCAGGGCGCCATTCCACCCGCTCGTGCCGAGCAGCCGCCCGCCGTTGCTGACCCGGTCCCTCCTGCAGACGCCGGGGCGGTCGTGGAGGAGCTGGAGCCGATTCCGGATGACGCGCTCGCGG
Organism: uncultured Myxococcaceae bacterium; assembly: GCA_964507515.1. Lineage (GTDB taxonomy): Bacteria > Myxococcota > Myxococcia > Myxococcales > Myxococcaceae > RPRB01. The sequence goes on along the minus strand of CAZDSB010000252.1, from coordinate 4,176 downwards.
CAGCCGCGGCCCCGGTCGGGGCAGCGCCGAAGGATGTCCCGGCCCCGGCCGCGCCTCCGGCGTCGATTCCCGAGCCCATCGCGGCGGCGGCCCTCCCCCGGTTCGAGGGCCACGCCGAGGCTCCGCGGCACACCCGCGAGGTGGTGGCGCTGGAGCCGCCCGAGTGGACCGGTGCCTCCGCGCCCGCGGCCGATTCTTCGCAGTCCGGCGACGAGCGCTGGCAGTCGCTCCGCCTCTGGGATGCCGAATCCGATGCCGAGGGCCCCCCCGGCACGCCGTCGGCGGCCGAGGCCACGGGCCCCGAGCTGCCGGTGAACACCCAGCCGGCGCTCGCGCTGGTCCGGAGCGCGCTGCCGACCGGCAGTGTGCTCGACGCTTCCGAGGAGGAGGCCGAGCTCGCCGTGGCCGGCCTCACCGAGATCGAGGACGGGCCGGTCGGCGCGCTCGAGGAGGATGGCGCCGACGAGCCGCTTCTCGCCGAGGCCCTGGGCGTCGACCTGGTGGTGGATGGCGACGAGCCGGTGCCCGAGCCGGTGGTCTCGGCGCCGGCCTCCCCCGAGCCGCGACCCACACCGCTGACGGCGGTGCCGACGCCCGTCCCGGTGGCCGAGGACGCGCAGCCGCCGGTCACGGTGGCGCCCCTTCCGCCCCCGGTCCGGGAGGGCCCCCGGCTGGTGTCCGACTCCCGCCCCTGGAACGCCGAGCCCTCGTCGGCGCCCTACCGTCGCGAGTCACCCGACCGTCCGCGCGGCACCCGGGAGACACCGGCGGTGCATCCCCGCCCGGTCCCGGTGGGCCCCGCGGCGTCGCTCGGCGAGGCACCGTCCGTCGCGGCGCGCAGCGTGCTCCCGCCGGCTCCGTCCATCCCGCCGCTGGCCTCGCCCGCGCCGCGGATCTCGTCGATGGAGCCGAACGCCTCGTCTCCCACGCCGGTCGCCATCGTCCTCGAACCCTCGCCCACGCGGCAGGAGCGGGTGATTGCGCCTCCGCCTCCGCCCGAAGCTCTGGCCGCGCCGGTGGCGCCGGCCCGTGGCGCGGGGAGCTGGAGCCCCGCCGAGCTGCTCGCCCAGGTGATCGCCGAGATTCAGAGCGAGGAGCGCGGCGCCGGGCTTCCCCAGAACACGAGCTGGGAACCCGTTCCGCTCGACGCGACGCAGCCCATCTCCACCGACGAGGTCGCCGCTCGACTGGCGGCGGAGGGCCTCGGCCCGGCCACCGTCACCATCCCCGCCGCGCACGACGAGGATCTCCCGGCGCTGCGGCACGAGGCCGGTCGCGCGGCGATGCGGATGGCGCTGCTGACCGCGGTCGGGCTGATCATGGGCATCCTCGGTGGCTGGACGGCGATGAAGCTGATCTCCAAGCCGCCACGGCCGCAGGCGGAGCGCATCTCCGAGGTGCGCCCGTCGCAGTCGCCCGCGCCGAGGTAGCGCCCGCGCGAGGTCGGCGGGTCTGCCGGGACGCTGGCGCGCGAGGGTGTCCGTCGGATAAAGCCTGTGGAGGATGATTCCTCGCTACGCACGCCCGGAGATGGTGGCGCTGTGGACCGCGCCGGCCCGCCTCCGCCGCTGGCGCGACGTGGAGCTGGCCGCGCTCGAGGGCATGGTGAAGGCGGGGATCGCCCCCGCGGATGCGTTGGCCCAGTGCCGTGCCCGCGCCGGTGACTTCGACGATGGGGATGCGCTCCGCATCGACGAGATCGAGCGCACCACCCGACACGACGTCATCGCCTTCCTCACCTTCATGGAGGAGCGCATCGGTCCTGCCGCGCGGTGGCTGCACTTCGGGATGACCTCCTCCGACGTGCTCGACACCTCGCTCGGGATGATCCTCCGGGATGCCGCGGATCTGCTGCTCTCCGGGGTCGACCGGGTGATGGCTGCGGTCAAGACGCGGGCCTTCGAGCACCGGCGCACGGTGATGATGGGCCGAAGCCACGGCATCCACGCCGAGCCGATGTCCTTCGGTCACAAGCTGGCCATCTGGTACGACGAGCTCCGCCGCGGCCGCGACCGGCTGGTCCACGCGCGGACCGGCATCGCGGTGGGGAAGATCTCCGGAGCGGTGGGCACGTTCGCGCATCTCCCTCCTTCGGTCGAGGAGCAGGCCTGCCGCATCCTGGGGCTGGCTCCGGCGCCGGCCTCGAGCCAGGTCATCCAGCGCGATCGCCACGCCGAGTACTTCGCCGCGCTGGCCCTCCTCGCGACCAGCATCGAGAAGTTCGCCGGGGAGATCCGCCACCTGCAGCGCACGGAGGTCCGCGAAGTCGAGGAGCCGTTCACGGCGGGGCAGAAGGGCAGCTCGGCCATGCCCCACAAGCGGAACCCCATCCTCTCCGAGAACCTGACCGGCCTCGCCCGGCTGATGCGCGGCTACGCGCTCGCCGCGTTCGAGGACGTGCCGCTGTGGCACGAGCGGGACATCTCGCACTCCAGCGTCGAGCGGGTCATCGGCCCGGACGCCACCGTGACACTCGATTTCATGCTCCACCGCTTCGCCGGCCTGGTGGAGCAGATGCGCGTGTCACCCGAGCAGATGAAGAAGAACCTCGCGCTGCTCGGCGGCGTGGTGCACAGCCAGCGGGTACTGCTCGAGCTGGCGCGGAAGGGCGTCGACCGTCAGGCGGCCTACGTCATCGTCCAGCGCAACGCGATGCGGATGTACGAGGAGGGCGTCGATTTCCGCACCGCGCTCGCCCAGGACAAGGAGCTCGCCAGGTGGATGAGCCCCGAGGAGATCGCCGCCTGCTTCTCGCTGGACGAGCACCTGCGCCACGTGGACGACATCTTCACGCGGGTGTTCGGCCCGGACGCCCGGGCCAGGTCCTAGGAGCGCTGGCTCACCACGTCGAGGAAGGTCGTGGTGCGGCGCGTGGCCAGCACCCAGAGGCACCGGAACATGCAGCGGGTGCCAAACTCCCGGTAGATGAGCCCGAGGTGGCGAACCACGTCTCGATTGGTGATGACACCGCGCATCTGACCCTGGGACCTCCGGCAACCGACGCTTTCTCTTCGAAGCAATCGGCGGGCCAGAATTCAAAGCCCGAGGTTTCGCGGGGTTCGCTTCGCGGTACAGCTCCAGCTGACGAGCCGCGTCCGGAATGGCGGGTCCATTTCACCCATTCTCGCGGCGGAATGACCCAGTGAACGCAGAGATGCGTGAGTGTTCAGAGGTAGCCGTGCATCTGTAAGTTCTTCTGGATGCGGGCCTCGACGTCGCCGGCCACCGGCTTGAGGGGCGTTCCGGTGATCTCGTCGTACGCGCGCAGGTACAGGTCGGACGTCTGGACCCGGACGGCCTCGGGGATGACGGGCAGCGGTCCATGTCCGCTGAACCCCTTCTCGCGGATCAGCCACTGCCGGACGTTCTCCTTGTCCAGCATGACCTGGTCCTCACCCGAGGCGAGCCGCTCCTCGTAGGTGCTCGCCCGCCAGAACCGGGAGCTGTCCGGGGTGTGCATCTCGTCGATGAGGTACAGCGTGTCACCCACCGCGCCGAACTCGTACTTGGTGTCGACCAGGAGGAGCCCGCGGCCCCGGCACCACGCCTGCCCGGCGCGGAACAGCGCCAGCGCCGCCTCCCGGATGCGGCCCCAGTCGCGGGCCGAGGCGATACCGCGGCGGACGACCTCGGCCTCGGAGAGCGGCTCGTCGTGCTCGCCCACCGGCGCCTTCGTCGACGGAGTGAGGATGGGCTCGGGAAAGGCGGCGTCCTTCCGCATCTCGGGCGGCAGCTCCAGCCCGTAGGCGGTGTGCGCGCCCTTCTGGAAGTCCCGCCACAGGCTGCCGGTCAGGTACCCGCGGACCACCACCTCGACCGGGAATGGCTTCGTCGCCCGGGCGACGGTGACGTTCGGGTCCGGCGCGTCGAGCACGTGGTTCGTGACGACGTCCTTCGTCTTCTCGAACCAGAACTGCGCGATGCGGTTCAGCACCTCGCCCTTGAAGGGGATGGTGGTGAGCACCCGGTCGAAGGCGCTCAGCCGGTCGGTCGCGACGAGGAACACCCGGTCGCGCTGGCGATAGACGTCGCGCACCTTGCCCCGGTAGCGCTCACCGAGGGAGTCGAGGTGGGTCTCCGCCAGGGTGTGGTTCAGCTGCTCGGAGAGAACCGGGTCCACCAAGGTGCGGGTGCCTCAGCGCGCGTCGGCCGGGGCCGCCGCCAGGTAGAGGAGGG
>CAZDSB010000251.1:0-20252 GCA_964507515.1 uncultured Myxococcaceae bacterium | reverse complement strand
TTCGAGGTGTCGAAGCTGGTGGCCGGCAAGCGCATCGCCGTCTTCGGCCTCCCAGGCGCGTTCACCCCGACCTGTTCGGCGAAGCACGTCCCGAGCTATCTCGCCAACGCCGGCGAGCTGGCGGCACGCGGCGTGGACGAGATCTGGTGCGTCTCGGTGAACGACGCGTTCGTCATGGGCGCCTGGGGTCGTGACCAGAAGACGGCCGGGAAGATCCGGATGCTCGCCGACGGCAGCGCGACCTGGACCCGCGCGCTCGGCCTGGAGCTGGACCTCACCGCGAAGGGCATGGGGCTTCGCTCCCAGCGCTACTCCATGCTGCTCGAGGACGGGACGGTGAAGTCGCTGCACGTCGAGGCGCCCGGCAAGTTCGAGGTGAGCAACGCCGAGACGATGTTGAAGGACCTGCCGCGCCGATGAGCGGCGGCGGGCGCATCGGCACGTTCACCGAGTTCTGGCCGTACTACCTGCGCGAGCACCGCCAGCCCGGCACCCGGCTGCTGCACCTCGTCGGGACGACGCTCGCCCTCGGGTTCCTGCTCGCGGCGGTGCTGGGTGGCAGGCCGGTGCTGCTGCTGGGCGCGCTCCTCACCGGCTACGCCTTCGCCTGGGTCGGCCACTTCGCGGTGGAGCACAACCGTCCGGCGACGTTCCGCTATCCGCTCTGGTCGCTCGCGGCGGACTGGAAGATGTGGGCGCTCGCGGTCTCCGGGCGCCTCGGGCCCGAGCTCCGTCGGGCTGGAGTCTGACCGCATCGGGCGCGACAGCCACGCGTAAACTCGTTGCGCGGTGTGGACAGCCCACGGCGAGCGTGGGTGCCTCCCGGCAGCCGAAGTCGTGGTCCAGCGGAATTCTGCAATCCGGGTCCGGCTTTCGTCCGGGCCTCCGACTTGCTCTGCTCCGCACTCGCGCATGCGCCGGCTCCTCTTCCTGTCGCTCTGGGTCTCGGTGCCGGTCGCCGCCCAGACGCTCACCGCCGGAGGGCCGGCGAACACCTTCCAGGTGACGACCTACCTCTCCGGGCTGAACCAGCTCACCGACTTCCGGTTCCTCCCCGACGGCCGCGTGGTGATGACCGAGAAGACCGGTGCGGTGAAGGTGCGACGCACCAACGGGACCGTGGTGACCGCGGGGAGCTTCGCGGTCGACAGCAGCAGCGAGAAGGGCCTTCTCGGCGTGGAGATGGACCCGCAGTTCCAGAGCAACGGGTACCTCTACTTCTACGCATCGGACGGGCCGACCACGGGCAACAAGCACCGCGTGCTCCGCGTCGTGCTTGGTTCGAACGACCTTCTGGCCTGCGCGAGCCAGAACTGCACGCCGTCGCAGGCCGGCGTGCTGGTGCTGCTCCAGAACCTCCAGGGGCCGGCGAACCACGATGGCGGCGGGCTGGCCATCGGGCCGGACGGAAAGCTGTACGTCGGCGTCGGCGATACCGGGTCCAACTCAGGCCTGCCGCCAGGGCCAGGCAACATCACCAACTTCATCGGCACGTGTCTCACCACCGCGAACGGGAAGGTGCTGCGGATCAACCTCGACGGGACCATCCCCGCCGACAATCCGCTGGCCGCGCCGGGGACGACGGTGCCGGCCTGCGACGGAAGCCCGGGCAGCGCGCCGGACGCGAGCAACCTCACCGGCATCCCGAGGACCGAGATCTGGTCGTGGGGATTTCGCAACCCCTTCCGGTTCTGGTTCGACGCGCAGACCGGTCGACTCTGGGTCGGGGACGTGGGGGAGGTCAGCTACGAGGAGGTGAACCTCGTGACCAGGGGACAGCACTACGGCTGGCCCTGGCGCGAGGGCGCGTACGGGTACCCGCCGAGCACCTGCGACAACCTCGGCGCAAACGGGACGGGGAGCGACTGCGTCGATCCGTCGTACTTCTGCGAGCACGCCGGCGCCCTGGGGAACAACGACGGCAACTGCCAGAGCATCACCGGCGGCGTCTTCGTCGACAGCGCGAGCTTTCCCCTTCCTTACCGGGGCAGGTACTTCTTCGGCGACAACGCGAACGGCAACCTCTGGACGCTCACCCCGAACGGGAACCGGGACGGATTCGTGGTGAGCCCGCGCGCCGACTTCGGCACCGGCTTCGGGACGGTGACCCGCTTCCTCCTGGGGCCCGACGGCAACCTCTACATCAGCCAGGTCGAGGGCAGCATCCTGAGGGTCTCGCCCAAGCCGGGCGTGGATGCGGGCGTTCCCGACGCCGGCCCTCCGGACGCGGGCCCACCCGATGCGGGGCGGCCCGATGCCGGTCCGCGTGACGCGGGTCCTCCGCTCGATGCGGGGTCGATCGACTTCGGAGGTGGCACCCCTCCGGGAGGGCTCGCCGGCGGCGCACCCTTCCAGGGACCGGACACGTGCCGCCTGTGCCACGCCGGCGCGGCGATCGATGCGGGCTCGCCCTACATGCCCTGGGACAGCTGGGGCGCGACCATGATGGCCAGCGCCATCCGCGATCCGCTGTACCAGGCGGCGCTCACGGTCGCGAACCAGGACGTGCTGGGAATCGGCCAGTGGTGCCTCCGCTGCCACTCACCGACGTCGTACGTGCAGGGACACGGCCTGCCGACGGACGGGAGCGCGCTCGACGCCGTGGACCGTGCAGGCGTGAGCTGCGAGGTCTGTCACCGCACGCGCACCGACGCGGGCATCATCGGAAACGCCCAGCTGACGTTCGAGCCGAGCTTCACCGTCTTCGGCCCCTACGCCAACGTGGACAGCCCGGCGCACACCGGAGTCCAGGATCCGGCGGTGAGCCAGAGCAGCCTCTGCGGACAGTGTCACGAGGTGCGGAATCCGGTTCTGAAGCGCGCCGGCACCCCGCGGCCGTTCCCGCTGGACACGACCTACTCGGAGTGGCTGCGCTCGGCGTACGCGTCCGGGGCGCAGGCGAAGACGTGCCAGGGCTGCCACATGGTGCGGGAGACGCAGGACCTTCCGGTGGCGAAGGACGGACCGGTCCGGCCCACGCCCAGCAGGCACGCCTTCGTGGGCGGCAACGTCTGGGGGCTGGACGCGGTCAGGGCCGCCGCCGCTCCGGGTGAGCTCGACGGGCTCGACGCGGCCTTCGCCGCCAACCGCGCCGCCGCGCTGCAGAACCTCGCCGCCGCGGCCGACGTCCAGATCCTCCTGCCCGACGGGCCGCTGCCGGTCGACACCGACGTCCAGGTCAAGGTCCGTGTGTTCAACCGCACCGGTCACAAGCTCCCCACCGGCTACGCCGACGGCCGGCGGGTCTTCCTCGAGCTCCGTGTCGATGGCGAGGTGGTGAGCGGCGCCTTCGACGGCGACGCGGGCGCGCTCGTGGCGGATCCACAGCTCGCGGTCTTCGAGGCGGTGCACGGACGGAGTGACGGCGGGCTGGACCACATCGCGCTGCACGACACCATCCTGAAGGACACCCGCATCGAGCCGCTCGGCTTCGTGCCCGACGAGGACACCGCCCCGGTGGGGATCGACTTCCTGCGCGACGCGGATGGTGGCTCGCTCGGGGCGGTCGAGTGGACCTACCGCGTCCGCTTCCCCGGCGCCGCGGGCGCCGCGGGAACCGGGACCATCGAGGCGCGCCTCTACCACCAGGCCACGACCCGCGAGTACGTGGAAGCGCTCGCGGCCGCCAACCTCACCGACGGGAAGGGCGACCGGCTCCAGTCGATCTGGGCGGCGACCGGTCAGGCCGCGCCCGTCCTGATGACCAGCGCCAGCGTGTCGGCCCCGCTCGGCTCGGGCGTGACGGGCAGCTGCGCCTGTCAGACGGCCGGCGGTGGCGCGGCGCTCGCTCCGGCGCTGCTCCTGCTGGTCGGCGTGGTCTCGCGCCGGCGCCGCTTCCTCTGACCGCCTACTTCAGGCAGACGGCCTCGACGTTGTTCCCGTCTGGGTCGAGGAGGAAGGCGGCGTAGTACTTCGGCCCGTAGTCGGGGCGCGGTCCCGGACGGCCGTTGTCCCGGCCTCCGGCCTCGAGGCCGGACGCGTGGAAGCGATCGACGGCCTGCCGGTCCGGCGCGACGAAGGCCACGTGCGCGCTCGATCCCGAACCCTTCTCGACCCGCGCCAGCCAGAGCGCGGGCGCGCCGGGCGGGCCGAGCCCCGCCCCCTGCTCGTCGCGCGATGCGAGCCGGTAGCCCAGCGGGGCGAGTGCTGCTTCGTAGAAGCGGATGCTGGCGTCGAGCCGCGCGGTCCGCAGACCCAGGTGATCGAACATCGGTGAGTCCTCCACGGACGAGATGTGGAGGTCACCCTGCCCGTGCCGGGGCCGGTCGCGCTTGGAGGAACTTGCGCTCCGAGCGCGGGAGGCGACGGAAGCGCCCCGGCGACACCCCGGCTGCGCGACGGAAGGTCCGCACGAAGTGCGAGAGATCGCCGAAGCCGGCCTCGAAGGCCACGTCCGTCACCGGGCGCGCCGGGTCGGCCAGCAACCGCGCGGCGCGCCGGAGCCGTGCCGAGACCAGGTACTGGTGCGGAGTCACCCCGAGGACGCGGGTGAAGAGACGCAGGAAGTGGAATGCGCTCAGGCCCGCGCGCCGGGCGAGGGTCGCCAGCGGCACCGGCTGATCCGCGTGGGCCTCCATCCAGAGGGCGGTCTCGACGGCGCGCCGCCGGTCCACCACCCGGGGCGCCCACGCCGGGCGAGGGGAGCCACCGCGTGCAAGGAAGCGATCCACGAGGAGCAGCGCGGCCTCTTCCAGCGAGACGTCGGTCCCGCCCTCGGCCGCGGCCATGCCGAGGGCTGCCAGCATTCCCAGCTCGGGCTCGGGCGGCAGCCCTCCGGAGCGCCACACGGCGGCGCGCTCACCTGCGAGCGAGTGGACCAACTCGGGCGCGAGGTGGAAGGAGAGGCACGTGTCGCCGTGACCGTGCTCGTGGCTGCAGGCGTAGACCTCGCCCGGGGCGCCGGTCATGAATCCGCCGGCCACCAGCTGGTGCGCTCCCCGCTCGGTGCGGACGCCGAAGCTCCCGCTGCGGACGTAGGCGAGCACGAAGGCGCTGTGCACCTCGGGCGGTGCCGCGTCACCCGGGCCCGCGGAGCAGCGGACGTCGTGGACCTCGAGTCCGCCTCCTGCGAACAGCCGTCTGGCCTGGAGGTGCACGCTCATGGGCAGTCGCCGGAGCGTAACGGCCCCCCCGGCGGAGGGGCTTGGGGAATCTTGCGGTTCAGTTCAGGAACTCGATCCCGAACTCGCATGAGCCGGCGATGGGCCGGCCCTCCACGTCCAGGGCGGGGACGTAGCTCTCGTCCCGGGCGCAGTCGACCGCCCGGCGGTTGAAGTCCTCGGGTCCGGGCCTCACCACCGTCACCTGTCCCGGCTTGCCGTCCGGCTGCACGTCGACGCGGATGCGGACCACCACCCGCCCGAGGTCCTCGTGACCGGGACGGTGGCAACGCCAGTCGGTGTGGGTCAGCCACGCCATCCGCGCCTTCGAGACGATGCTGCCGCGCCCGGGCCCGGTGCCGGGTCCGATCCCGGTGCCCGAGCCACTGCCGCCCGCGCCGGCGCCGAGCTCGCCCTCGTCGCCCGGATCGTCCCCGGCTTCCTCGGCCTCGGCGACCTTCGGCGGATCGGGAAGCTCGGGGAGAGGAGGCATCTCGACGACCGGCGGCGGGATCTCCTTCGGCGGACGGATCAACCGGCGCGTCCGGTGATGCCGGACCGGCGGAGGCGGTCCACCTCCGGGGGGCTCACGGACCGCGACCCTCCGGACCGGAAGCTTGAGCACCACCTTCACCGGCTCCTTCTCGGGCCGGACCGGGTCGGAGATCACGCGACTCGCCCAGAGGACGACGCTCGTGTGGAGCACCGCCACCACGAGAAACGGACCGAGGAACCGCCGGCGCGGCTCATGAACGCGGAAGAGCGATGGAGCGAGCTCTCCCCCGGAAACTCTCGACATGCGGCGCGCACCCTTACCGCGACGCTCGCGCCAGCGAAAGCCCGGGCGCGTGGTTCAGGCGTCCCTGTTCGCCAGACTGCACGCCCGCACCGCTCGTCCTCCCGCCCTCGAGACGTTCAGTCGAGGGGGATGGGCCGTGGCCCGTGCGCCCGGAAGTGGGACACCAGGAAGTCGAGGAGCGCCCGGACCCGGGGTGGGGCCTGCGTGCGGTGCGCCGTCAGCGCGTGGAGACCGAACTCCGCCCGGCGCGTGCCCTCGAGCACCAGCTGCAGCCGGCCCGCCTCGACGTCCGCGGCCACCAGCATGGAGGGAACCGCCGCCAGCCCCGCGCCGGCGAGCACCGCTTCCCGCAAGCTGATGCCGTCGGTGCACGACAGGGGACCGCGGGTCGATACCTCCACCGTTCGCCCGCCGGTGCGGAATCTCCACTCGGCCGAGCGCGGGACCAGCGCGTAGTGGAGGCAGACGTGCCGGTGGAGATCCGCGGGTTCGCGCGGCGTCCCGGCGCGGGCGAGGTAGCCAGGGGAGGCGCAGACCACCAGGCGGTCGGTGGCGAGCCGGCGGGCAACGAGGCTCGAGTCGGTGAGGCGCCCGATGCGGAACACCACGTCGAATCCACCCTCCACCACGTCCACCATCCGGTCGTCGGTCGACAGGTGCACCTCCACCTCGGGGTTGAGCGCGAGGAACGCGGTCACCGCACGCGCGAGATACAGCTGTGAGAAGGCCGGCGTGGCATTGAGCCGGAGCGTCCCGCGCACCGCGCCGGTGGCGAGCCCCGCCACCTCCTGCGCCGCATCGGCCGCGGCGACGAGTGCCCGTGCCTGCTCGTGAACCTTCACTCCCTCGTCGGTGAGCGACAGCGCCCGGGTCGTCCGTTGCAGCAGCCGGACCCGGAGGACCCCCTCCAGCTCGGCGATCCGCCGGCTCACCGCCGACTTCGCGAGCCCCACCTCCCGCGCCGCGGCGGAGAACGAGCCGTGGTGGACCACCCGGGCGAACAGCGCGAGCGAGGTGACCTGGTCGATCGGGATCATCGTTCTCCTCCAAGAACAGTCAGTTCCTGAAGCGGAGGATGCGCCAGAGGCATCTCAGAGGCAAACACGAGGTGGAGGTTTGCCATGCAGAACAATCGAAGTGGACGGGTTCAGGCGATCGTCGCAGGTGGGCTGGCGGCTGCGGTGCTCGACGCCGCGGACGCGCTGGTGGCCTACAAGCTGGCCTTCGGAATGTCCCCGCTGGTCATCTACCAGTTCGTCGCCAGCGGCCTGCTCGGCAAGGCGGCCTACTCTGGCGGTCTGGCGACCGCGCTGATCGGGCTCGGGGTGCACGTCCTCGTCGCCTTCACCTCGGCGACGGTGTTCGTGCTCGCCAGCGAGCGCTTCGCCGGCCTGCGGAGGGGAGCGGTGGGCTGGGGCGTGGCCTTCGGGCTCGTGGTCTTCACGGTGATGAACGTCGTGGTCATCCCGCTGTCGCGGATCGGCGCCTCGGTGCCGTCGCTCCCGCTGCTCGCGAACGGGCTCCTCGGACACATGTTCCTGGTTGGCCTGCCGATCGCGCTGGCGGCGCGCCGCTTCCTCGGGGTCCCGCCTTCGCCCGCCATGACCCGGGCGCTCGCCTGACCTAGACGCAAGTGAGTGGCGTCGGGGCCGGAGCGGTTCGCTCCGGCCTGTCCGCCGCGCGGCCGTCCTCGCGATCGCTGCACGGGGCGCCTTGTCTCGTGCGCCGGGCGCGGCCATGGTCCCGCTCTCGCGCCGCGCCACCGAGGTGCGCGTTGCAAGGAGCAGCGATGGCCGTTCGCCGCGGACGTCACTTCCTGCAGATCCCCGGGCCCACCAACGTTCCGGATCGGGTGCTGCGGGCGATGGACCTCCCCACCATCGACCACCGGGGGCCGACGTTCCAGGCGCTCGGGCAGGAGGTGCTCGTCGGCTGCCGGCTGGTGTTCCAGACCGAGGGACCGGTCGTCATCTTCCCCGGGTCGGGCACCGGCGCCTGGGAGGCTGCGCTGGTCAACACGCTCAGCCCTGGGGATCGGGTGCTGATGTTCGAGACGGGCCAGTTCGCGACCCTCTGGCGGGCGATGGCCGAGCGGCTGGGCCTCGCGGTGACCTTCGTCGCCGGCGACTGGCGCCACGGCGTGGACCCGGCCGAGGTCGAGCGCCGGCTCGCCGAGGATGCGGCGCACGCCATCAAGGCGGTCGCGGTGGTGCACAACGAGACCTCGACCGGGGTGACCACCCGTGTCCCCGAGGTGCGCAAGGCCATCGACCGCGCGCGCCATCCCGCGCTCCTCCTCGTCGACACCATCTCCTCGCTGGCGTCGATCGACTACCGCCACGACGCCTGGGGAGTCGACGTCACGGTCGGCGGCTCGCAGAAGGGCCTGATGCTCCCTCCGGGGCTCGGGTTCAACGCCGTGTCGGCCAAGGCGCTCGCCGCCTCGAAGACCGCCCGCCTCCCGCGGAGCTACTGGGACTGGCAGGAGATGCTGAAGCCCAACGCCGCCGGGTTCTTTCCGTACACGCCGGCGACCAACCTCCTCTACGGCCTGCGCGAGGCGCTGCGCATGCTCCAGGAGGAGGGCCTGTCCCAGGTCTTCGCCCGTCACACCCGCCTCGCGGAAGCCACGCGAGCGGCGGCGCGCGGGTGGGGCCTGGAGATCGTCCCCCTGGATCCGTCCGAGGCCTCCGACTCGCTGACCGCGGTGTTCCTGCCGCCGGGGCACGACGCGGACGCCTTCCGGAGGGTCACGCTCGAGCGATGGGACCTCTCGCTCGGCGCGGGGCTCGGCAAGCTGCAGGGCCGCATCTTCCGCATCGGCCACCTCGGTGACTTCAACGACCTAATGCTGATGGGCACCCTCGCCGGCGTGGAGCTCGGTCTGCGCGCCTCGGGCATTCCGCATCAGGCCGGAGGCCTTGCCGCGGCAATGGAGGTGCTGTCCCGGGCGCCGGCCGAGGGCCGTGCCGCCCGCGCAGTGCACGGCTGAAACGAAGCGTCCAGGAGGGGAGGTCGACATGCAGCGCCGCCTCATCACCGCCTCGGGGAACGTCATTCTCTTGCTGTGCATGATGTACCTGATCACCTACATCGATCGGGTCAACATCTCGACGGCCGCGCCGCTGATCCGGAAGGAGCTCGGGCTCTCGCTGATCGACATGGGCGTGGCCTTCAGCGCCTTCGGCTATGCGTACGCGCTCTTCCAGATCATCGGCGGAGCGGTGGGAGATCACTTCGGAGCACGCAGGACGCTCACCATCTGCGGCCTCATCTGGGCGGTCGCGACCATCCTCACCGGCTTCACCGGCGGCCTGATCAGCCTGTTCGGGGTCCGGCTGCTTCTCGGTTTCGGCGAGGGCGCGACGTTTCCGACCGCGACCCGGGCGATGCAGTACTGGGTGGCGAAGGATCGCCGGGGCTGGGCCCAGGGCGTCACCCATGCCTTTGCCCGGGGCGGCAACGCCCTCACCCCTCCGCTTGTGGTGGCGCTCATCTCCGTCGTCACCTGGCGCGGCGCGTTCGTCGTCCTGGGCGTGGTGAGCGTGATCTGGGTGCTGGCCTGGGGCCTCTACTTCCGCGACGACCCCCGGTCGCATCGCGGGGTCACTCCGGAGGAGCTGGCGTTGCTCCCGCCGTTCGTTCCGCACCACGAGCGGACCCGCGCCCGGACGCCGTGGGGTCCGCTCATCCGGCACATCTTCCCGGTGACCATCACCTACTTCTGCTACGCGTGGACCCTCTGGCTGTACCTGAACTGGCTGCCGTCCTTCTTCAAGGAAGGCCAGAAGCTGGATCTGGGGAAGACGGCCATCTTCGCCTTCGCGGTCTTCTTCGCGGGGGTGATCGGGGACACGCTGGGTGGGGTGATCACCGACCGGATCCTCCGGCGCACGGGTCGTGTTCTCTTCGCTCGACGCTCGGTGGTCCTCTTCAGCTACCTGGCCAGCATCGCCTGCCTCGTGCCGGTGGTGTACGCGCGTGGTCTGGTCCCAGTCACGATCTTCCTCGCCGGCGGGTTCTTCTTCCTCGAGCTGGCCATCGGGCCGATGTGGGCCATCCCCATGGACATCGCTCCCAAGTTCGCCGGCACCGCCAGCGGGCTGATGAACTTCGGATCGGCGGTGGCGGCCATCGTCTCGCCCATCACCTTCGCTGCGATCGTCCAGCGCACCGGGGACTGGCATCTGCCGTTCTGGTGCTCGGTGGGCATCCTTGCCCTTGGCTGCGTCACGTCCTTCTTCATGCGCCCCGACATCCAGCTCACGGAGCAGGAACTCGCCGGGACGGCGACGCCGGCACCGGCGCACTGACCAGGCCGCCGTGATCGGGCCGTCGCCGCTCGAGGGCACCGCGCTGGAACGCCGTCTGCGCCGCGAGGTGCAGGGCGAAATCCGCCTCGATCCGCTCGCGCGCGGCCTCTACGCGACCGACGCCTCCATCTACCAGGTGTTCCCGCTCGGCGTGGTCGTCCCCAGGGATGCAGGCGACGTCCAGGCCGTGCTCGCGCTCTGCCGCGAGGCCGGCATTCCGGTCCTCCCCCGCGGCGGAGGAACGTCGCAGTGCGGACAGACGGTGGGCGAGGCGGTGGTGCTCGACTGCAGCAAGCACCTCCGGCGCATCGTCGGCGTGGACGTGGCCGCGCGCACGGCACGCGTCCAGCCCGGGCTCGTGCTCGACGAGCTGAACCGCGCGCTCCGTCCCTACCGGCTTTTCTTCCCGGTGGACCCGTCGACGGCGAGCCGCGCGACGCTCGGTGGCATGGCGGCGAACAACAGCTCCGGCGCGCGCTCCATCCGCTACGGGAACATGGTGCACAACGTCCGGACCATCGACGCGATCCTCGCCGACGGGACCGCCGCCCGGTTCGGTCCCGCGCGGGCCGACGAGGACCTCGCGGTGCTGGCGCTCCGGCGGCGGCTGGAGGCGCTCGCCGGGCGAGAGGCAGAGGAGATCCGCGCCCGCTTCCCGAAGGTGCTCCGGCGGGTGGGCGGCTACAACCTCGATCACCTCCTCGTCCCGACTCCCAACCTGGCCGAGCTGCTGGTGGGGAGCGAGGGCACGCTGGCGTTCTTCACCGAGCTCGAGCTGCCGCTGCAGCCGTTGCCGCCTGCCACCGCGCTCGGCATCTGCCACTTCCCGCGGTTCCACGAGGCCATGAAGGCGACGAAGGAGCTGGTCACGCTCGACCCGGTCGCGGTCGAGCTGGTGGACCGGACCATCCTCGACGGAGCGCGCGGGATGCCCGAGTTCGCCCCGGTGATGAAGCGCTACGTCCAGGGCGAGCCGGACGCGCTGCTCCTGGTCGAGTTCGCCGGAGAGGACGCCGCGACGCTGGTTCCACGCCTTCAGGCGCTGGAGGAGATGCTCGCCGGGCTGGGGTTTCCGGGCTCGGTGGTCCGGGTGACCGACGGACCCGGGCAGGCCGCGGTGTGGAACGTGCGTTCGGCTGGCCTGAACATCGTCAGCAACCTGCGGGGCAGCGCCAAGCCGGTCTCGATCATCGAGGACTGCGCGGTGCCCCTCGAGCACCTGGCCGACTACACCGAGCGCCTCACCGGCATCTTCGAGCGCCACGGGACCCGGGGCACCTGGTACGCGCACGCCTCGGTCGGCTGCCTCCACGTTCGCCCCGTCCTGAACATGAAGAGCGCTGAGGACGTGCGGAAGCTCCGGGCCATCGCCGAGGAGGCCTTCGCCATCGTCCGCGAGTACGGCGGCAGCCACTCCGGCGAGCACGGAGACGGCCTCGTTCGAAGCGAGTTCCACGCCGAAATGTTCGGCGAGCGCCTGGTCCGCGCCTTCGAGGAGGTGAAGGACGCCTTCGATCCGCGGGCGCTCTTCAATCCGGGGAAGATCGTCCGCGCGCCGCGGATGGACGACCGCCGGCTGTTCCGGTACGCGCCGGGCTACGGGCCGCTGCCGCTGGAGACCGCGCTGGACTGGTCCGAGTGGGGCGGGCTCACCGGCGCGGTGGAGATGTGCAACAACAACGGCGCCTGCCGGAAGTCCGAGCCGGGCGTCATGTGCCCCTCGTTCGTGGTGACCCAGGACGAGCAGCACGGGGTGCGCGGCCGGGCGAACGCGCTGCGCCTGGCGCTCACCGGCCAGCTCGGCCCGGACGCACTGGTCTCGGAGGCGATGGCCGAGACGCTCGACCTCTGCGTGGGCTGCAAGGGCTGCCGCCGCGAGTGCCCGACCGGCGTGGACATGGCGCGGATGAAGCTGGAGGTGCTCTGGCACCGGCAGCGACGGCACGGGGTGCGTCTCAAGGACCGCGCGGTGGCGTACCTTCCGCGGCTCGCCCCCTGGCTGTGGCGCGTCCGGGGGCTGCTCGGGCTCCGCGACGGGTGGCCGGTCCTCGCGCGCTGGACCGAGAGGCTCGCGGGTCTGAGCGCGCGCCGCCGGCTGCCGGCGTTCCATCCGGGTCCGTTCCATCCGCCGGCCGGAAGCTCGGCCGCCGGTCTTGACCGACCCGAGGTGGCACTGCTGGTCGACACCTTCAGCACCTGGTTCGAGCCGGAGAACGCCCGGGCGGCGCAGCGGGTCCTCGAGCGTGCCGGATACCGGGTGTCGTTTCCGGCGAGCCCCGGCGGTGGACGCCCCCCGTGCTGCGGCCGGACGTTCCTCGCTGCTGGCCTGGTGGAGGAGGGGAGGGCCGAGGCGCGCCGGCTGCTCGATGCGGTCCGGCCGTTCGTCGAGCGCAAGGTGCCGCTGGTCGGCCTCGAGCCCTCCTGCCTGCTGACGCTGCGTGACGAGTTCCTCGCGCTGCTCCCCGGCGAGGAGACGTCCCGTGCCGCCCGGGCCGCGCTCACCTTCGAGGAGTTCCTCGGCCAGGAGCGGGCCGCGGGCCGCCTCGAGCTCCCGCTCCACTCGCTTCCGCAGTCACGGGCGGTGCTGCACGGCCACTGCCACCAGAAGGCGTTCGGGCTCTTGGGAGGAGTCACCGCGGCGCTGCAGATGGTGCCCGGCCTGGAGGTGGAGACGCTCGGCGGAAGCTGCTGCGGGATGGCAGGCACGTTCGGCTACGGGGCACGGCACCACGACGTCTCGATGCAGATGGCCGAGCGCACCTTGCTCCCCGCGGTGCGCCGGGCGCCGCCGGACACCCTGCTGGTGGCGGACGGATTCAGCTGCCAGCACCAGATCCACGGAGGAACCGGGCGCACGGCCGTGCACGTCGCGCGCGTGCTCGACGCGGCCTCGGCGCCCTAGCCCGCCGGCCGGCGGGCGATGATTCCCGTCCAGTCCTCGATCTCGGTCAGCTCGCCGCCGAACGGCGCGAGGGCGGCCCGGATGTCGGCCAGCATCGTCTCCGATCGCACGGGTCCCAGCCGCTCCGGAGAAGTGGCCGACATCGACTGCGCGCGGAAGAGGAGGGTCTGCAGCGAGGTGCTCGACCGGTGGCGGTCCCGGACCCAGTCGAGGCGCGAGAAGCGGGAAGCCCGTAGCACCCTCTCGTGGTTCTGCCACTCCGGGGACCTGCGTTCCATGCGCGCGCGATCGTCCGCCGAGTAGCGCTCCACGACCTCCCTGAAGGCTCGGAGGGCGGCGTTCTCGGGGACGTCCGCAAGCTCGTCGTTGAAGAGGAGGAGACACCCGTCCGGCTCGACGATGCGGTCGAGTCGATCCAGCGTGGCCGGGCGGTCCATCCAGTGGAACGATCGGCCCATCGTCACCGCGCGGAAGGTCCCCAGGTCCGGGCCGAGCGTCTCCGAGCTTCCCTCGTGCACCTCCACCGCGACGCCGGCCGCCGCCACCGCCTCCCTCGCGACGCGGAGCATCTCCGGCTCCGGATCGAGCGCGAGGACGGAGCCGACGTGGGGAGCGAGCGCCAGGGCGAGCACGCCCGGTCCGGTTCCCAGGTCGAGGACGCGGTCCTTGCGGGTCAGCCCGGCGGCCCGCGCCACCGCCGCGACGAACGAAGGGGGATAGGCGGGCCGGCCCACCGCGTAGAACACGGCCGCGGAACGGAAGCGACGGGACTCCACGGGGCGACAGGACACCACCGCGGAGGCGACTTGGCCAGCTCGCCCGGTCGGACGCCGTGCACTTGCGAGCGCTGCCGGGTCACGCGGCTTGTGCGCTCCTGCGACATTCAGTCTCGTGGCGGCACTCCCGATACGAGGTGAGCCATGCCCGAAGAACGTGAGCTCGTCGTGCTGATGACCCGGGGAACCGACCACGAGCTGTCGTCGGTCGGCTTCACCATCGCGAACGGTGGAATGACCGCGGGCTTCAAGAAGGTGACCGTCTTCCTCACCAGCTCGGCGGTGGATCTCGTCCGGAGAAGGGGCATCGATCTGACGCACGTACCGCCGCTCGACCCGCTCCCCGAGCTGGTGAAGGACTTCCTCCGCCGGGGAGGCCGGCTGGTGGCGTGCACCCCCTGCGTGAAGGCACGCGGGTACACGCAGCAGGACCTCATCGAGGGCGTGGAGATCGCCGGCTCGAGCGTCGTCCACGAGCGGTTGCTGGCCGGTGCGGCCTCGCTCAGCTTCTGAGCGCGCAGCGCAGCGATGCCAGTTGTGGGACGGGCCGCGTTCCGCCGGCGCGTCCGGTCGGTCTGCCGTCGCGCGGGGTGGCCACCTGCAATGGCGTCGCTCCGGCCAGGAGGCTGGCTGCAAGGCCGGGGGCGTTGACTGCACCGTGGCAGGGATGATGGGCCGAGCCCGTACAGCCTTCCATCGACTGGAGGCTGACCATGATCCGGATCCTGAGCCTGTGCGTGCTGTGCGTCGTCCCCGCGGCGGCGCGCGCCGCGACCCCGGAGACGCTGACGGTCCCGCCGGATCCGTCCCGCTGGGAGCTCGAGGGAGAGGCGAAGGTCGTGGATCACCAGGGACGGAAGGCCATCCTGCTCGACGGGGGCGCCGCGACGTTGAAGGGCTTCGAGATGCGCGACGCCGTCATCGACGTCGACGTCTCCACGCCCGCGCCCCGCGGCTTCTTCGGCATCCAGTTCCGGGTGGCGGCGGACGGAAAATCGGCAGAGTGGGTCTATCTGCGTCAGCACAAGTCCGGGCTGGCGGATGCGATGCAGTACACGCCCGTGCTCGGCAACGGGCTGAACTGGCAGCTCTACAGCGGGCCAGGGTTCACCGGCGCAGTCGACATTCCGAAGGACACCTGGTTCCACCTGCGCCTCGAGGTGACCGGTGCACAGGCGAAGCTCTTCGTGAAGGACATGGACAAACCCGCGCTGGTGATCGACGACCTCAAGAGCGGCCTGCAGAAGGGTCAGCTCGCGCTCGCGGTGCTCATCGGCGAGACGTACTTCTCCAACTTCCAGGTTCGCTCCACGGCAGACGCGCCCTGGCAGCGGCACCTGCCACCCATGCCGCCGACGGCGGTGACCCGCTGGAGCATCTCCCCCGCGCTCGACGCGCTCGCACGTGACCTCGAGAAGCCGCTGAGCGCATCCGAGGTGTCCTCGATCGCCTGGCAGGACGTCGAGGCGGAGGCCCCCGGGCTGGTGGCGCTGTATCGCTACCGCGATGCTCCGCACCCCCGCGTCAGCTTCCAGAAGGACTGGTCGACGCGGCTGGATCCGCAGCCGGGGATGAAGGTCGTGTACGCCCGGACCACGATCATGTCCGACAAGGCGGAGGTGAAGCGGCTCGCGCTCGGCTACAGCGACGACGTGAGCGTGTTCCTGAACGGGAAGATCCTCTACCGGGGCAGGAGCGCGCAGTCGTTTCGCGACCCGGGGTTCCTCGGCATCGTGAGCGCGGACAACGACGCGGTGTACCTGCCGCTGAAGAAGGGGAAGAACGAGCTGGTCCTCGCGCTCAGCGAGCTCGGCGGCGGCTGGGGCTTCATCTGCCGGCTGGAGCCGATGGGGCAGGGACCCCGGACGGCCCAGCTCTCGGGCGGAGGCGGCAACACCCTTCGCTAGAAAGCCCCCGGCAGGGGGCTCCCAGCCCTGGGCCGCTCGCGATCAGCGGCGCCCGACCGCGCCGCGGCCTCGATGGTCTCGTCGTGATCCCCGGGTGCGCGCCCTCCGAACGCTGGAGTCTATATCCACAACCTGCACATCGAGTGATGCTGGCGTCCGCCAAGACGGCGTCGCGTGGTCGGCCCATTCACCTGCCAGTGATAGTTGTGGATATAGCCTCCACCTCGCCGGCGCCGGGCAGGGTGGGGGCCACCCAGCTTCCGAGACGTGGGAGACGGCGATCAGCCGCGACGCTCGGACCCGCGCCCGGGCGGCGGCTCGAGGAGCGCTGGAGGACGCGCAGGCCGGTGGCCGTGGCACTCGGCCCACTGCCTGACTCCCGTCGTTCCCTGGAGCGCCTTTCTTGACCGCGAGCCCACGACGTCACTCCTTGACGTCGCGGGCGAACTCCCGCAGCTGTCGCATCCGTCCCGCCCGCCCTCACCGGAGCTCGAATGCAGCCCGATCTGACCTACTTCGTCGCAGGATTCGAGGAGATCGCCTGGGGGGTCGCCCTCGTCGCGATCATCATGGTGCTCCACGGCCTGGGGATGGTGTGGACCCTCCGGGCCGTGCACGGGATGAAGACTCGCCTGGGTCCCGACATCGGCCTCGCTGCCTCGCTGCTCGTGCTGGTCCTCGCGGCCTGGTTCATCACCGTGACGCACCTCGTGGAGGTGTTCGCCTGGGCCGGGTTCCTCCACTGGAAGCACGCACTGCCGACCATGAGCTCGGCGTACTACCTCTCGCTCCTGGACTACACGACGCTGGGCTGCGAGTACGACCTGCCGGTGAACTGGCGGCTCCTCGAGGGGATGATCGCGATCTCCGGTCTCATGACCTTCGCCTGGTCCACGGGCGTGCTCTTCGCGCTCGCCCAGGAGTTCCAGACGCGCGTGCTGCACCGGAAGGATCACCCCGCTCCATCGGGAGGATGAGCGCCGGCTCAGCGGCGGCGGCGAGGGGTCCCGGTGAACACCACGGCTCCTCGGGGAGGCGGAGCGGACGGACTCGCCGCGGGACGGTCGCGCCGCGGATGGCTCCGCGCGTGTCGTCCGGGGGCGTGCCCGGCGGGCCGACCCGAGACGCCGTGACCGGGCTGCCTAGGCCCGGGGTGGGCCAACCGGGCCGCGGCGGACTTCATCGCGGACTGGAACGCGCTCGAGCTGCGCGGCACCTCCGCCTGCGGAACGGGCTGTCGCATCAGCCGCTCGATGTCGCGCAGCTGCCCGGTCTCCTCCGGACCGCAGAAGCTGGAGGCCTTGCCGCTCGCGGCGGCACGGGCGGTCCGGCCGATGCGATGCACGTAGTCCTCCGCAACATGCGGGAGGTCGAAGTTGACGACGTGACCGATCTCCGCGACGTCGATGCCGCGCGCCGCGATGTCGGTGGCGACCAGGACCCGGAACTTCCCGTCCTTGAAGCCCTCGAGTGCCTGCTGCCGCTGGCTCTGCGAGCGATTGGAGTGGAGTCGCGTCACGCGGTGGCCGGCTCGCTCCAGCATGTGCGCGACCCTGTCGGTGCGGTGCTTGGTGCGGGTGAAGACCAGGGTGGACAGCTCGTCCTCGGCCAGCAGCGCGAGCAGGAGGGACGGCTTCTCCGCCTGAGGGACGCGGTAGACGCGCTGCTCGGCCCGCGCGGCGGCGGTGCCGCTCCGCGACACCTCCACCCGCGTCGGGTTCCGCAGATGCCTCCGCGCGAACTCCGCGACCTCACCGGCCATCGTCGCCGAGAAGAGCAGCGTCTGCCGGTCGCGGGGAACGACGGCCAGGATGCGGTCCAGCTGCGGCCTGAACCCCATGTCCAGCATCCGGTCCGCCTCGTCGAGGACCAGCAGCTCGATGTCGCGCAGCGAGACGTTGCGAGACTCGAGATGGTCGATGAGCCGGCCGGGGGTGGCGATGATGAGCTGCGGCCGCGAGTGAAGCGCGATCTGCTGGGGGCCGATGCTCACCCCGCCGATGAGCAGGGCCGTACGCACGCCGCGGGCCGCTCCGAAGCGGGCAGCGTGCTCGTCGATCTGCGTGGCCAGCTCGCGGGTGGGAGCGAGGACCAGCGCCCGCGTTCCCTGCTTGCCGGCGAGACGCTCGACGAGGGGAAGGACGAAGGCCGCGGTCTTTCCGGTGCCGGTGGCCGCACACCCAATGACGTCCTTGCCCGCGAGCGCGGGCGGAATGGCCCGGGCCTGGATGGGCGTGGGAACGCGGTACTGCGCGCGCGCGAGCGCGGACTGCGACTCGGACGAGAGCCCGAGGGTAGAAAAGGATGCTTCGGACATGAGACGACACACTCCAGGGACGGCGCAGGGCGCGCTGTCGTTGGTCCGGACGCTGGAGCGGAGATCAGGACGCTGAGGGAAACGCCGTCGACGCGGCCGCACTCACGGCTCCAGCCGCGGATGTCGACGACGCGCAGCATCTAACAGGGCCGACGCCGGAATGCGAGTCCCTGGCGGGTCGGTAGAAACCCGAGCGGATCCGGAAGGATGTCGAGCGCCAGGTCCGCGCCGCGAGGCTGCTCAGCGCGCGCCTGCCCCTGATCGCTGCCGGGCCGCCCGGGCCGCGACGAGGAACACCGGCATCGACGCGATCTGTGCGGCGACCGAGAAGATCACCAGCGCGAGCCGGGATCGCTCGTAGAGCACGCCCGTCGCGATGCTGCCCGCCAGCCAGCCGACACCGTAGCCCGCGTAGAACAATCCGAAGGCGAGGTTCCGTCTTCCCTCGGGAAGGACGCTTGCCACCAGGGCCTTGAAGAGCGTGTCCTGCACCGCGTACCCGATCCCCCAGAGGAGCATTCCGACCAGGACGGTGGAGAAGCTTCCGAAGAAGACGAGCGGCGCGAATGCGGCAGATGGGGCGATGGCGAGCAGGACCGCCGGGAGCCCCACGCGATCGTACAGCTTTCCGAACGCGAGACTTGCGACGATGCCGGCGACCGTCGACAGGGCCAAGAAGAACGGGATCCAGGCCCCGGTCACCGTCTTGCTGGTGGCGAGGTGATACGAGATGAGCTCGAAGCTCATCAGGCCCGCGGCGAAGCACGCCGCTGCCGCCATATACAACCAGTAGGTGGACGTGAGGCCGGTCGCCGGCGCCGTCCTTCCTTCCTCGAGCCGTTCCGGCAAGGGGAAGACGACGCGCGCGAGCGTCAGGGATGCGAGCGCAAGCACCGCCGGAACGAGGAGCAGCGCATATCCGGTCTGGTAGCTCCCTCGTCTGGACAGGACGAGAGCGATGGCCAGAGGTCCGACGACCGCGCCGGTCTCGTCGAGCGCGTTGTTCAAGGCATATACCCAGCCCTTGCCGAGCGTGCCCGTCGTGTACGAGAGCATGGCCTCGACGGTGGGCTTGCGCAGCGCCCGGCCGACGCGCTCGGCGAAGATGAGCAGAGCGACGACGGGCCACGAACCCGCGAGGGCCACCGCCGGAACGGCGAGGAGATTGATCGTGTACCCGACGAAGGTGATCGCCCAGTACTTTCCGCTCCTGTCGCTCGCGTACCCCGCCACCGAGCGCAGCGCGTACCCGAGAAACTCGCCCATGCCCGCGACGATGCTCACGGTCGCCGCCCCGGCGCCGAGCTTCAGCATGAAGGGGCCGTTGATGCTCGCGCCGCCCTCGTACGTCGTGTCCGCGAACAGGTTGACGAAGCCCATCACGAGGACGAACGCGAAGGCCGAGCCCGCAATGGCGGAGGCCTTCCTCCGCGCGGCTCGAGCGAGAGGGCTCACCTCGGCGTGAACCGGGCGAGCTCGTTGATGCCCAGTGACTTCTCGAGCTGGACGACCTGCGCGAGCGTCCCCTCGAATCCGGCGCTCCCCAGCATCTTGTGCTCGGTCTCCTCGAAGCGGTCGCCGAGTCGATCGAACTCCGCCCGGGTGAAGAGCTTCTGGAACGCGGGGAACAGCTCCGTGTCCTCCCGTGCGGCGTGCGGCCGGTACATCCGCGCGAAGGCGCCGATGGCGTCGAGCACCGCCGTCCGGGGTCCGGGGGTTCCCTGGGTGGCAGCTTTGGCGTTGTCGAGGATGGTGGCGGTCAGCTTCCTCCCCGCCTGATGCTGTGCCAGCAGCGTTCGCACCAGCTCCACTTGCTGGCCGGCCTTCTGGAGCCGGGGGAACACCTCCGTCTCCTCGACGTGCTCGTGGTAGTCCTCCACGAACTTCCGGACGATGCCGGCCGTCGTCGGCAGCAGATCGGCGGGGAACTTCTCACCACCGGAGATCCTCCGGGCGGCTTCCTCGTAGACGAGCAGGACGCGGCGCAGCACCCCGTGCTCGCGCATCAGATCCTCCGTCGGCGACACGTCCTCTTCCTCGGTCGGCTTGCCGCGGCCCTGCGCGCGCGCGGCCCGGCCCGTGACGAGGAGGCCACCGGCGGCTGCCGCCCCGAACACGAATTGGCGCCTGTCGCTTGTC
>CAZDSB010000250.1:0-4463 GCA_964507515.1 uncultured Myxococcaceae bacterium | reverse complement strand
CCATCCGCCGTGCGAGTCCATCCGGTGGAGGTTGAACCCGTAGGGATCCTCACCGCCCTGCCCGAAGTACTTCACCTCGCCCGGCAGCCGGTCAGTGAGCGTGTTGCCGCCGATGGTCATGTCGGTGATCCCGAGTCCCTGCAGGACGACGCTCTTCACCGCCGACTCGTAGTCCGTGCCGGTGACCTTCTCGATGACCCTGCCCAGCACGAAGTAGCCGAAGTTCGAGTACGCGTAGGCCGTTCCCGGAACGGCATCGAGGGGGCGGTTGTCGAGCGTCCAGGTCATGAGCTGTGCGGCGCTCATCGCCGGGTTGGTGAACATCGGGTCGCTCGCGTCGTTGGGCCATCCGCCGCCCGTGTGGTGTAGCAGCTCGTCGATGGTGATCTCGGTGATGTGCGGTCCGTACGGCTGCGTGCCGTAGGTCGTACCGAGTACGCCATTCGTGCCGAAGACGGTTTGCGTCGGGATCAGCCAGCCCTGCTCGAACAGCCGGAAGATCGCGATCGACGTGATGGGCTTGGAAACGCTCGCCAGCCGGAAGAGGTTCGTCGTCGTCGCCTGCTGCGAGTCGTCCTGCTTGCCGTAGGCCTTGAGGTACACGAGCTTCTCGCCGTGCGTGACGGCGATCGAGGCGCCCGGAACGCCGTACTTCGTCATGAAGGCAGTGACCGCGTCATCGAATGCGGCGATGTCGGTCGTGACCGTCACCGTGTACGGCTGCGCGCTCCCATCCTCGGCCGTGACCGTGAAGGTCACCGGGTGCGAGTAGTCCGCGGCCGACGTCCCGGATGTCTGCGCAGCCCCGCCGACGGAGGCGCGTGCCTTGTCGGAGATCGTGAACGAGGGCCTGAGCGCCGTGACGTCGGTGCCCGGCGGCAGGAACGCCTGGACCGACGATCCCGAGAGGGTCGCGATCGAATCGACCGGGATGGCGTTGTTCGCCTGGAGGAACGAGAAGGACAGCAGCTCCTTGGCCGAGGACTTCGAGGACGACGGCGTGCCGCCGCTACACGCAAGCAAGAACGCGACGGCGATGGCAGCACTCGAGGCTCGGAGGGCGCTCCGCACGAGTCCCATTATCCGTCCCCTCGCCGGGCGGCAGGGAAGGTGCGCGGCAGTCGCATCTGTCGGTGCGCTGCCGCAGTCTCGGTCACGCTTCAGCCCCCGGGGCAGTCCTACGCCGCGATGCCCGGTTCGAGGGCCGCGGCGACGGGCTGCGCCGCCTGCAGGCGACGCTTGTACTCTTCGGCCGGGACGACGAACTCCGGGTCGCCCGCATGCAGCCTGGCTGCTTCCTCTGGCCCGCGGGGCCGGATCACTGCCTTCGGCCGGAACTTCCTGAACGCGAACGCCTGCTGGACCGCGATGTTCTGCGGCCACGTGACGTCGAGTCCGTAACTCTCGGGCTTCCGATCAGGCAGGTAGGCCGTCCCCAGCAGCCAGTCCCAGAACGCGAACTTCGTGGCGAAGTTCACGTCGTGGATCTCCCGCGCATGGTGCCAGCGGTGCATGTACGGACCATTGATGATCCACTTCAGCGGCCCCATGTCCCAGTCGATGTTGCTGTGGATCCACATCCCCCAGCAGGCGTCGATGACCGACTTGATGGCAGCCACTTCGGGGGACATGAACAGCACAATCGGCGCCAGCTCGGCCGTGCCGGTGATCATGTTCTCGATCACGTGGCCGCGCGACCCGCCGACCCAATCGACATCCGGTGTCGAGTGATGCGCCTCGTGGATCCGCCACAGATACGGGTTCACGTGCATCCACCGGTGGAACAGGTAGATGAACAAATCGTGGGTGAACAGCGAGACCGCGATCTGCAGCACCAGCGGCCACTCGCGAATCCCCCGCGTCTGGCTCCAGCCGGTCAGGTGGTCGATGCCGGGGATGACGAACCGGGCGGCCAGGAACCCCATCAGCACCGAGAAGGCGGTGCTGAACCACAGGAGGTCCGTCCAGAACTCACGACGCAGGAACGGCTGCCGCTCGTAGGGGAACTGCCGCTCCAGGGCGATCATCAGGAACGCCCAGAGCACGATGAGAGCCGTGGGGAGGACCGTGGCGAGCAAACCAGCAGGAGTTATCAACGTGAGACGCGGTGCGCAGCAAATTTCTCACTCCCTTCCGGGGGGCCCGGACGTCGACTTGACGTCGGGCGCGTTGCCGGTGAAAGGGGTGGGGTCTCCCTGCGATGACGGCCTCGTTTCTCCTACTTGCAGCGCTCGCCGGCGCGGCCGCCCTGGCGGCCTGGGTCCGTACGCCCGAGTACGACCGTCCGCGCGTCTACCCGCGCGAGCCCGAGCGCTGGGCCGGGATCACCGGTAAACCCGCGCCGTTCCGGCATGCCCTGGGCACGCTCCTCTTCTGGGCGGTGGCCCTGTTCGGGGTGGGGATCGGTGGGGCGATGGTCGAGTCCCTCGCCCCGGGTGAATCCGCCCTGGCCCTGGCCGGTGGCGCGGTCCTCGGCGTGCTCCTCGCCGTGTGGACGGCCCGGCGGATGCTGCGGTCCGGCCCCGGCGCGATGCGGATGGTCCGGGCGCTCCGGAAGGCTCCCGTCGGCCGGGTTCCTCGCGTGCTGTTCGTCTGCGGCTCGCCCAACCAGACCGGGCAGATGCTGCAGATCGCCCGTGCCCTCCCCGAGGTCGAGGCCTGGTTCACCCCGTACTACTCGGACTCGCCGCACTACGTCGCGACGCTGAAGGTGGGTCTGTTCGAGCCGGCGATCCACGGTCACAAGCGCCGCGGTATCTGCGTGGACGAGCTCAATCGCCTCGGGCTGCGCATCGACCTCGCCGCCGAGCGCAACGCGTACGACCTGTGGGTCTGCCCCAACGACGCGATCATCCCCATCGGGGTGTCGCGCGTTCCCTGGGTCCTGGTGCAGGAAGGGATCATGGAGCAGCCCAACTGGCGCACCTGGGTGTGGCGCTACACGCGGCTGATGCCCAGGGGCATCGCCACCACCGCGGTCTTCGGGCTCACCAAGCGGTACGAGAAGTTCTGCGTCGCCAGCGAGGGCTACCGGAAGCAGTTCCTCGCCGAGGGAATTCCTGCCGACAAGCTCGCCGGGACCGGGATCCCGAACTTCGACGACTTCGCGCGGTTCCGTGAGAACGACTTCCCTCATCACGGCTACGTCCTGGTTTGCACCAGCGACGGGCGTGAGACGATGATGAAGGTCGACCGCCCAGCCCTGCTCGCGAGGTCGGTGGAGATCGCCGCCGGACGGCAGCTCATCTTCAAGCTTCATCCCAACGAGAACGCGGAGCGGGCCACCCGCGAGATCCTCGCCATCGCGCCGTCCGCACTCGTCTTCGCGGACGGGAATGCCGAGGAGATGGTGGCCAACTGCGACGTGCTCATCACCGAGCACAGCTCGCTCACCTTCTGCGGTCTCGCCCTGGGCAAGGAGGTCCATACCAACCTCCCCCTGGAACAGGTCGAGGCGCTGTTGCCGGTACAGAACCGTCGCGCCGCCGAGGAGATCGCGGACGTGATACGGGGAGTGCTGCGCGCTCGGGGCCGGGCGCCGCAAGTCGGAACGGGCGCGCAGCGAATCGCGTCCTGACGGAGAAACAGACACACATGGGCATCGAGGACTTCAAGAACGGCACCGGGCAGCGTCTGTACGCGCGGGCGAAGCAGATTCTCCCCGGCGGGGCGCAGCTCCTCGGCAAGCGGGCCGAGATGTACCTGCCGGACCTCTGGCCCGCGTACTACTCGCGCGCCTCGGGCTGCGAGGTGTGGGACCTGGACGGCCGCCACTACCTCGATTTCACCATGGTGGGTATCGGCGCCCAGACCCTCGGCTATGCCGACCCGGACGTGGAGAAGGCGGTCATCGACGCGGTGAAGTCCACGCCGATGTGCACGCTCAACCCGCCCGAGGACGTCGCCCTCGCCGAGCTGCTGCTGGAGCTGCACCCCTGGGCGGACATGGTGAGCTACTCCCGCACCGGCGGCGAGGTGATGGCCAAGGCGGTGCGCATCGCCCGCGCCGCCACCGGGCGTGACGAGATCGCCTTCTGCGGCTACCACGGCTGGCACGACTGGTACCTGTCGGTGAATCTGGCCGGCGGCGACGACCTCAAGGGCCACTTGCTTCCCGGACTCGATCCACTCGGTGTCCCGCGCGGGCTCACCGGCACGACGCACCCGTTCGCCTACGGGGACCTGGACGCGCTCCGGAAGGTCGTCGAGGCGCGAGGAAACAAGCTCGCGGCCATCGTGATGGAGCCCGTCCGTGGCGCTGGCCGCGTCCCAGGCTTCCTCGAGGGCGCACGGGAGCTCGCCACGAAGAACGGCTCGGTGCTGCTCTTCGACGAGATCACCGCCGGCTTCCGGATGAACACCGGTGGGGCGCACCTGGTCTACGGCGTCGACCCGGACATCGCCACCTACGCGAAGGCGCTGTCCAACGGGTTCGCCATGGCGGCCATCGTCGGCCGCAGGTC
>CAZDSB010000249.1:0-4830 GCA_964507515.1 uncultured Myxococcaceae bacterium | reverse complement strand
CGTCGGTGTCGGTCTGGTCGGGGTTGTAGATGCCGGGGCAGTTGTCGGCCGCGTTCAGCAGGCCGTCGCCGTCGATGTCGTCGTCGCAGGCGTCGCCCTTGCCGTCACCATCGGTGTCGCGCTGGTCGGGGTTGGCGATGGAGGGGCAGTTGTCGCAGGCATCGCCCACGCCGTCACCGTCGGTGTCGACCTGGTCGCGGTTGGCGACGAAGGGGCAGTTGTCGAAGCCGTCGGACTTGCCGTCACCGTCGGCATCGTCGGTGTATGCGAGCGTCTTGCCGTCGTCGGTGTAGCTGACCCACACCGAGCAGCCGCAGCCACAGCTGCACCCGCAGCCTCCGCCCTGTTCCTGGGGCGTACCGCACTGGGTGCCCAGACATTCGGGGTTGTCACTGTTCTGCGCGCGCGCGGGGAACGCCGACGCGACGACGAGACCAATCACCAGGAGCCGCCAAGGACGAGCGCTCATCCGTCGTTTCCTTCCCTCGCCCTTCGCGCTGCGGGCCGCTTAGCAAGCGGCATTCCCACCCGCCGTTTCGGTGGATTGCTCTCCGGCGTTTCCTGCAACTTTCTTCGCTCGAGCGATCGCCCGTCCCTCACTGCGGAGTCGCCCCCACGCGCCGTTGCGGGGGCGGCCCCACAGGACGGACCGCCGGCGATCCGGTCGCCCGGCCGTGGGGAACCGTCCACCCACCGCGGTGGGGTCAGGTCTCGCCAGGCGCCCCGGGGCCGAGCGGGCGGCGCATGTTCTGGTGCGGAACGCCGACCTCGACGTAGGGAGCGCCGACGGGCGCGTAGCCCAGCCGGGCGTAGAAGCCGACCGCGGTGTCGCGCGCGTGGAGGGTGACCTCCCGGACTCCCCGGCGCGCCAGCTCGGCCTCGAGCGCATGGACCAGACGGGTTCCCAGACCGGTTCCCTGTCGGTCCGGCTCGACCGCCATCTGGAACAGCCGTCCGGTCTCGGTTCCCTCGGGGTGGAAGAGGACGCAGCCCACCACCCGTGCGGCATCGAGCGCGATCAGGTGCAGGCTCTCGGCCTCGAAGGGGAAGGCCACGGCGTCTCGGCCGAAGCCGAGGGGACCGCGCAGCACGCGCCAGCGCAGATCGAGCTCCTGCGCGTACTCGGGAGCGTCCACGCCGATGAAGCGCAGGGTCTCGCCGCTCATCGCACGCCTCTGGAACGCCAGGCCACCGGGGCTGCCGGCCCGGCGTTCAGATGTCGAGCTCCTCGCCCTCGATCTCGCCAGCGCGCTCCATGATGAACTTGAAGCGCGCCGAGACGTCCTTGCCCAGCAGGTCGTTGATCACCCGGTCGGTCTCGAGCTCGTTGACGATGCTCACCCGCAGCGACTGCCGCCGCCGCGGGTCGAGCGTCGTCGCCTTCAGGTCTTCCGGCTGCATCTCGCCGAGGCCCTTGAAGCGCATGACGTTCGGCTTCGCGTTTCCCTTGGTCTTCTCCTTGATGATCCGGTCGCGATCGGCCTCGTCGAGGGCCCAGTACGTCTCCTTGCCGATGTCGATCCGGTACAGCGGCGGCTGGGCGATGTGGACGATGCCGTTGTGGATGAGCGGACGGAGGTGCCGGTAGAAGAAGGTCAGCAGCAGCGTCGCGATGTGGTGCCCGTCGCTGTCGGCGTCCATCAGGAGGAACACCCGACCGTAGCGAAGCTTGGACAGGTTCAGGTCCGCGCCGATCCCGCATCCGAGCGCGCTGACGATGTCCTGCAGCTCCTTGTTGCTCGCCACCTTGTCGGTTGAGGCCTGCTCGGCGTTGAGCACCTTGCCCCGCAGCGGAAGGATGGCCTGGGTCCGCCGGTCGCGCCCCTGCTTGGCCGACCCGCCGGCCGAGTCGCCCTCGACGATGAACAGCTCGCTCTCCTCCGGGTCGGTCGAGGCGCAGTCCGCCAGCTTCCCGGGGAGGTTCAGCTTGTGGCTGACCGCGCCCTTGCGGCTCACCGCCTGCGACGCGGCGCGACTCGCCTCGCGGGCACGCGCGGCCAGGGTGATGCGAGCGACGATGGACTCGGCGACGGACTGGTTGTCGTTGAGCCACTTCTCCAGCGCCGGACGGACGGCGTTGTCCACCAGGCCCGCCATCTCGGGGTTGTTGAGGCGCCCCTTGGTCTGACCCTGGAACTGCGGCTCGATGACGTAGGTGGAGAGAATGGCCACCATCCCCTCGCGGATGTCCTCCGCGGTGAGCGTCACTCCCTTGGGCGTGAGTTCGTGGGTCTCGATGTAGTTCCGGACCGCCTTCACCAGACCGGACCGGAGCCCCGCCTCGTGGGTCCCCCCGTTGCCGGTGGGGATGCCGTTGACGTAGCTGCGAACGTGCTCGTCGGTGGCCTCGGTCCAGGCGGCTGCCAGCTCCAGCCGCGGGTCCTCGCGCGAGACGTAGAATGGCTCGGCCCCGGGCGGGACCAGCGCCTTGCCCCGCTCGGTGACGAGCTTGCCCAGGTACTCGGCGATGCCGCCGTCGTGCCGGTAGTGGACCTCGGTCGCCGGCGAAGCCGTCTGGTCCCGGAAGACGACCTCCATCCCCTTGTGGAGGTAGCTCTTGGCCTCGAGCCGCTCGCGGATCAGCTCGGGGTCGAAGCGAGCCTTCTCCCCGAAGATGTCCGCGTCCGGGGTGAAGGTGATGGCCGTTCCCGTCCCGCGCGCTGGGCCAACGGAGCGGAGCTTCGAGGTCGGCTTGCCGCGGGAGAAGGTCTGCTCCCAGCGCTTCGACTCGCGGCGGACCTCCGCGGTGAGCTTGCTGCTGAGCGCGTTCACCACCGAGCTGCCGACGCCGTGCAGGCCGCCCGAGTGCAGGTAGTTGCCCTGGTCGAACTTTCCGCCCGAGTGCAGCGTGGTGAGGATGATCTCCAGCGCCGGCTTCCGGTAGCGCGGGTGCACGTCCACCGGGATGCCGCGGCCGTCGTCGGTCACGGTGACGGTCTTTCCGTCCTTGTGGAGCGCGACCTCCACCCGGTCCGCGTAGCCGTTGATGACCTCGTCGACGCTGTTGTCGACGATCTCCCAGAGCAGGTGGTGGTACCCGGTGGTGTCAGTGCCGCCGATGTACATCGCCGGCCGCTTGCGGACCGGCTCGAGGCCCTCGAGGACCTGGATGTCGCTGGCGCTGTAGCTCCCGCCGCGGGCTGTGGCCTTCTTCGCCGTGGCCATGGTCAGCGCTCCTCCTTCTTCTCTTCGGGCAGGGGCGTCCACTGCAGCGGCATGGGCAGCAGCTTCACCGTCTCCTTGCGGGCCATCTCGCGGCCACGGCCCCCGCGCGCGCTCACCTCGTACTTCGCCGGGGTGAGGACCAGCTTGCGGCCCTTCGAGGTCTCGAGCTCGATGGAGGCGTCCTTCGTCGAGGTGCAGAGGAAGGCCAGCACCCGGTCCTCCGCCTCGACCTTGATCACCGTCACGCCACGGCCCGGTCCGGCGAGCTCGTTCACCTCGTTCGCCTTCGTCACCAGCGCGCGGGCGTGCTCGGTGACCACCGCGAGGAGGTCACGCGGACCCACCGGGACGACGCCCACCAGCTCGTCGCCCTCGGCGGGACGGGCATAGCGGCGGCCGGAGCGGGTGGAGGCTTCGGTGTGAGGCGCGAGCGGGAACCGGAGCCCGTACCCGCGGCGGCTCACTCCGATCATCAGCTCTGCCCGGGGCAGCCGGGGATCGAGCGACAGCGCGCCCACCACCCGCTCGCCGTCGTCGAACTTGAAGAGCTTCTGCACCGGGTCGCCGTAGCCGGTGGAGGCCGGGACGTCGTTGAAGCGGGTCACGTACGCCGAGCCGAAGTTGGAGAGGAAGACGAGGTTGCTCTTCAGCGAGCCGGCGAGGACCGCCATCACCTCGTCGCCCTCGCGGAGGCGAGTGGTGCTGGGGTCCTTCATCTCCCGGACGCGCTTCACCCAGCCGTCGCGGGTGAGGACCACGTGGGCATCCTCGTCGGCGATGAAGGCCTCCTCGGAGTACTCGACGTCGTCGCCCCCACCGCCGATCTTGGTCCGGCGCGCGTCCGCGTACCGCTCCTTCACCTGGCCGAGCTCGTCGGTGACGACGGCCCAGCGCTTGCGGGAGTCCTTCAGCACTCCGGCGAGCCGGGCGGCCTCGGCCCGCTTCTCCTTGGCCTCCTTCTGGATGACGAGGATCTCCAGCCGCGCCAGCTTGTAGAGCTTGAGCTCGAGGATGGCGTCGACCTGTTCGGCGTCCAGCTCGAAGCGCTTCATCAGCTTCGCGGCGGCGTCCTGCTTGCCGTCCGACTTGCGGATGATGCGGATCATCTCGTCGAGCGCGTCGTAGACCTTCTCGAGGCCCTCGAGGACGTGGAGCCGCTTCTTGACCTGGGCGAGCTCGAACTCGTGCCGCTTCGTCACCACCTCGAAGCGGAAGTCCAGGAAGTGCTGCAGCATCGTCTTGAGGTCCAGCCGCTGCGGCGTGCCGACCTCCGGATCCTCTCCGGGGACCAGGGCGGTCATGTTCACGTTGAAGTTCGTCTGCAGCGGGGTGTGCTTGAACAGGTACGCCATGACCATCTCGGCGCCCGCGTCCCGCTTGATCTCCAGCACGATCCGCACGTCCGCCGTGCTCTCGTCGCGCACGTCGGTGAGCGGGGCCAGCTTCCGCTCCCGCACCAGGTCGCCGATCTTCGCGACGAGGTTGGACTTGTTCACCGTGTAGGGGATGGAGGTGATGACGAGATGCTGCCCGCCGCGGGGCATCTGCTCGAGCTTCCACTCGCCGCGGACGCGGACCGAGCCCTGGCCGGTCTCGTAGATCTCCCGGAGCTCCTTCTTGCCGTTCAGCACCTGGGCGCCGGTCGGGAAGTCGGGGCCCTTGATG
>CAZDSB010000248.1:0-14645 GCA_964507515.1 uncultured Myxococcaceae bacterium | reverse complement strand
TGCTGGCGACCGAGGTCGTCGAGGAGGCCGAGCTCGTTCGCATCCTCGGCCCCAAGGTCCGGTCCGCCGGCGCGCCGGACCCGGACGGGCCGGTGGACGCGATCGGCGTGTTCGGCGCCTGAGGTTTCCCGGGGTTGTGAGCGTTGACAGGCGAGGGCGTCTGGTTAGGTTCCGCGGCGAGTGATGACTGGCCGAGTGAACGACAAGCGCCGCTACAACCCCGATGGGACGCCCCGCGCGGGCGCCCCCGAGACCGAGCCGCAGCCGCCCGAGACGCCATCCGAAGC
Source organism: uncultured Myxococcaceae bacterium (assembly GCA_964507515.1). Taxonomy (GTDB): domain Bacteria; phylum Myxococcota; class Myxococcia; order Myxococcales; family Myxococcaceae; genus RPRB01. The sequence goes on along the minus strand of CAZDSB010000248.1, from coordinate 14,358 downwards.
TGGCTCGCCCGCCGCGCCGGACGAGGTGACGCAGCTCCGCGCCGAGCTCGAGACGGCGCGCCGCCGCGTGGACGAGCTCGCCCGAGGCATCCAGGAGGTCATGCGGGACCGGGACGACTTCAAGCAGCGTGTCCAGCGTGAGCGCGAGCGGATGCTCGAGGTAGAGAAGGGCCAGGTGGCCCAGTCGCTCATCGAGGCCATCGACGAGCTGGACCTCTCGCTCGCGGCCGATGACGGCTCCCCGTTCGCACAGGGAGTTCGCCTCATCCGGGACAAGCTGCTCCAGAAGCTCGCGGCCAGCGGCATCGAGCGGCTCGCGCTGCTGGGCCGCCCCTACGACCCGAACGCCGCCGAGGCGGTGGACATCGAGCTGGTGCACTCGCCGGCGCAGAACGACCTGGTCCTGGAGGAGCAGCGCCCGGCCTACGCCCTCCGGGGCCGGGTCATCCGGCCAGGTCGGGTGAAGGTCGGCAGGTATTTGGAGCCCGCGAAGGCGTAGAGTCGGCTCCGTCGACTCGTGCCGCTCTCCGTTCTCCTCTCCCTGGCGCTCGCCGCCACCGGTCCCCAGCACGCCTTCGAGGACTGGGCCCGCGAGCGAGCGCGCGCCTTCGAGCAGGGCGACCGCTCCACGTCCTCCAAGACGCCCCTCTGGCGGGAGCGCAACGGCTCGGGCCCCTTCCTGGTGGGCTTCTCGGCGCCGAGCTCGCTCGCTCCGCTCATCCGGGCGGTGAGCCCGGGAGTTCTCAACGTCCTGACCTACTCCGAGCCGGTGGAGGGAATCGCCGCGGGCCGGGTCCCCACCGCGACCGGGTCCGGGTTCCTGCTCGGCCCCGAGGGGTACGTGGTGAGCAACCACCACGTGGTGAAGGACGCGCAGTGGATCCAGGTGCGGCTCGCCGACGGTCGAATCTTCGATGCCGAGCTCGTCGGGAGCGATCCGGACACCGACCTGGCCCTGCTGCGGGTGGAGGACGGGACCGATCTGCCGTCGGTCGTCCTCGGAGACTCCGACCGGCTCGAGGTGGGGGACTGGGTCGTCGCCATCGGAAACCCGTTCGGTCTCGACCGAAGCGTGTCGCACGGGCTGATCTCCGCGAAGGAGCGCGTGCTCGGCGTCGGCCCGCTCGACGACTTCATCCAGACCGACGCCCTGATCAATCCGGGCAACAGCGGTGGGCCGCTGTTCAACATGCGCGGCGAGGTGGTCGGTGTGAACAGCGCGGTCATCTCCAACGCGCAGGGCATCGGGTTCGCGGTGCCGATCAACATGGTGAAGGACCTGCTCCCGAACCTGCTCGACAACGGTCACGTGGAGCGTGGCTGGCTGGGGATGACGGTGGTGGAGGAGCCCGGCAAGCACTCGGCGCAGGTGGTGGACGTCTACCCCGGTGGACCGGCGGCGGCGGCGGGGCTCCGCTCCGGAGACCGGGTGACGACGATCAACGGGCGCCCGGTGGATTCGTATCTCCAGCTGCTGCGGAAGATCTCGCTGCTCGCTCCGGGCACGCTGGTGCGGATGGGCGTCCAGCGCGGGACGGCCGCGCGTGAGTTCACCGCGCGGGTCGCCGAGCGGCCGGTGCGTCCGACACCGGCGAACAGCCCCTCGGGGTCGCTGGACTCGGAGGGCGATCTCGACCGGCTGGGCCTGACGGTCTCGGATCTGGACTCGGAGTCGGCGGGCCGGGTGGGCGCGCGGTCGCCCTTCGGGGCGTGGGTGGTGCAGGTGGTGCCCAACGGGCCCGCGGCGAAGGCCGGGGTGCGCCTCGGGGACGTGGTGGTGGAGGCCGCCGGCCAGCGGGTGGCGAGCGTCGAGAGCTTCCGCTCCGCCCTGGCCGAGCGTTCCGCGGGGAGCCGGCTGACGCTGGAGGTGGAGCGGCAGGGAAAGCCCAAGCGGCTGGTGCTGGACACGCCGTGAGAGGTCACGACGACGTGTTCGAGCCGCTGCTGGGGAAGCGCCGGACGGTGCGCCAGGCGCTGTCTGAGGTGGCGGAGCGCTGGACACGCGCGCCTATCGCGGATCCGGAGGTCCAGGCGGCGCTCGAGAATTCGGTGAGGCACAAGATCCTTCGTGGGGAGGTCGGTGGCGAGCTGCCGGCCGGGACGGATGCGGACGCGCTGGCGCACGCGTTCGTCACGGGGCTGGTGGCGGGGGAGGGGATGGGGGCGGTTACGAGGGTCTTCCGGACGGGGTGAAGCCGGCAGACCGTTCTCAGACCAGCCCGCGCGCCTGCCACTTCTGCCAGATCTGCCGGAGCTTCTGATCCGCCTGCTTCACCGCACCCTCTGGTGAATCAGCTCCGGTCGCCGCTCGGGCGAACATCGTGTTCACGACCCACGTTCCGTAAGCCTCGTCGAGCGCCGCATTGGCGTACCCCGGCGCGCCGAGATTCGTCATCCAGGAGAACGCGTCGGCCAGCACCGCGTACTTGTCGGGCGGCGTGGCCTGGGGGTCCTTCGCCAGCAACGCGCGAAGGTCCTTCACGCGATCGGGGAACGCGGGGAAGTTGTACGACTCGCTGGCCTGGAAGACCTCGCGCGACTGCCCCACCAGGTCGACCAGGAACGCCTTCGCGCCCGCGACGTTCTCGGCGAACTTCCAGACCACGTACACGCTCGTTGCGTGGGGAAGGCCGGTGCGTCCAGCTGGTCCACGAGGCGGCGGCGCGATCGCGATCTTCGAGCTGATCGGAAGCTTGTCCTTCTCCGCCGAGCGGGTGATGGAGATCGCGTTCATCACCAGCGACGACTGTCCCGCCAGCATCGCCCGGTTGTTCGAGGACGGGTCCCAGGCCAGGACGGCGGGAGTCATCGCCTCGCGATAGAGGGCCGTCACGTACTTCACTGCCTCGAGGGTCTCCTTCGAGGCGAGGGCGGGAGCGCCCTCCGCGGTCTGCTCGGCGCCACCGAAGGCGAGCAGGAGGGCACGCAGCGCGATGGCGCTGTCCTCCTCGGAGGAGAGGCCGATCCCCACCGGGATCCTGCTGCGCGTCCTGATCGCCTGGCCGCCGATCCGGACCCGGTCCCAGTCGTCGGGCGTCTGGCCTGCCTCGGCCCAGAGATCGCTCCGGTAGTTGATCGGGTCGGGGACCACCGAGTCGCAGAAGCCGTAGAACTTCCCGGTGCGCGGATTGCGGCTGCTGCGCACCGCGAGGTCGAGCGGGCTGCCGTACCGCCGCTGGCACTCCTCGACGATCTCCCGGTGATCGATGACGTCCGGCTCGTGGACCGGACGAGGCCGGAGGAACCCGACCAGGTCGTGACCCTGGCCCGCGGAGACTTCGGCCGCCGCGGTGCTGTTCAGGGCGTTGACGCCGACGTGGTCCACCGTGACGTCGGTGTCGTGCTTCTCGCCCCAGTCTCGTGCCCAGGCGTCGAACCACCGGTCGTACGCCGGAACGAAGTGGTTCCACTGGAGGATGCGGAGCCGCTTCCGGCCGGCCGCGCGGAGGCGAGCCGGCGACCCGAGCGCGGCGGCGAACGCGCCCGCGCCCGCGAGCATCGTGCGGCGGGAGAGACGACCGGCCATGGTCAGCTCCTCGTCATGCGTCAGGGGCGATCCAGGTCGCGAGCACGGCTCCGGTCCGCGAGGTCACCTGGATCGCGTCGAGCTTCCCCTTCACCCCGGTGAGCTGCCCGCCGCCCTTCTTCGCCACCGCCCACGGCTGCTCGGGCCGGAAGAGCAGCTCGAGCCGCACGCCGCGGTTCTTGAACAGCCGCTCCATGTCCTCGACCGTCTCGATGCCCGGCAGCTTCCCCGGGATCATCAGCACCGGGAGGATGGGATTGCCCTTCGCGTCCGTCTTCTTCGGAACGGCGTTGGTCAGCGCGTGCTCGGCTCCGGGGAAGAACGGCGTCACCTCGATCGTGAAGTCGCCCCCGCCGTGCGTGCTCGTCGACATCCCCACCATCCCCGCCTCGTCCTCGCGCACCAGCGTGTAGAAGCGCTTGCCCTTCGCCTGGGCCTGGAAATCGCGCGAGCGGTTCTTGCAGTTCGCCGTGTTCGACGCCGAGCCGCAGTCGCCTAGGTACAGCTCGAGAAACTCGCCGAGCCCGCCGTCGAACGGCTGGGCTTCCTTCCGGAGCTCCTCGAAGCGGGCCTCGGCCCGCGCGACCGCCGGAACGAGGACGAGGAGCGAAAGTACCGACCTGGCGAGCAAGACCAACCTCCTGGGGTAGATATTTTGACTACATTGGCCTACCGCTTACCCTGGCGACGTCGCATCCTTTCAGAAGGAGCACGTCCGTGGGCGATCGCCGCCGCCACCTGCGCTTCGACAAGGTCTTCACCGTCTACATCAGTACCCCGGACGGCCTCACCCGCGGCATCGCCCGAAACATCTCGGCGACGGGACTCTTTGTCGAAACACGCGAGCCGATGCCCCTCGGCGGACGGGTCCGGGTGACCTTCACCGGCGAGGACGGAACCGAGATGACCTGTCTCTGCGAGGTCCGGTACCAGGTCGCGCTCAGCTACGGGCGTGGCGCCGAGGAGCCGGGTCACACCCGAGGGATGGGACTTCGCATCGTCGCGTACGAGACCCGCGAGGACCACCCGCTGCTGCTCGTCGACCGGGAGCGGGTGATGCACTGAGTGGTTTCTCGGGCGCGCAGTTCGGTGACCGCGCGCCCGGCCGCCCCGCCTACTGCGAGAAGCCCTCGATGATGTAGTGGGCCTCGATCCGCTTGAGGGCGAGGATCATCGCCCCGAGCCGCGGCTCCACGGGCTTGCCGACGCAGAACGGACGGCTGTCGTGCATCTCGGTCTTCCGCGGGTTGTTCCGCGAGATGTCCCGGATGATGCGGTAGTTCCGCTTCAGCGCGTGCTCGAGCTTGGCGTTGACCTCGGCCTCGGTCCAGGACTCCATTCGCTTGTTCTGGATCCACTCGTAGTAGCTCACCGTCACGCCGCCGGCGTTGGCGATGATGTCCGGGATCAGATCGATGCCGCGCTGGAGCAGGACTCGGTCGGCCTCGGGGGTGGTCGGACCGTTCGCGCCCTCGGCGATGAGCTTGCACTTCAGCGTCTCGGCGATCTCGCCGGTGATCTCGCCACCGAGGGCCGCCGGGATCATGACCTCGGCCTGGACCGCCCAGAAATCCTTCTTCTCGATCTTCTGAGCGCCCGGGAACCCGGCCACGCTTCGCTTGAGGTTCTTCGGGTCGGCGACGTAGGCGAGCAGCGCCGGCACGTCGATGCCATCCGGGTTGTAGATCGTACCGTCGGCATCGTTGACCGCGAGCAGCCGGCCGCCGAGCCCCGCGAAGATCTCCGCAGCGTAGCTGCCCACGTTGCCGAAGCCCTGCACCGCGAAGGTCTTGCCCTTCAGGGTCTCGCCCCGATCGGCGTAGTAGTCCTCGATGCAGTAGACGACGCCCTGGCCGGTCGCCTTGACGCGGCCCTCGGACCCACCGATGCGCACGTCCTTGCCGGTGACGATTGCCCGGCCCACGTGCCGCTCGGACTCGCCATCGAGGTACTGGCGCATCATGAGCGCCATGATCTCCCCGTTGGTGCCAACGTCTGGCGCGGGGATGTCGATGTTCGGACCGATGAGCCGCTTCAGCTTGTACATGAAGCGGAGGGTGATGGCCTCGAGCTCCTCCTTGCCGTACTGGCGAGGATCGATCGCGATGCCTCCCTTGCCGCCGCCGAACGGCACCTCGGCGATGGCCGTCTTCCAGGTCATCTCCGCTGCGAGCGCCTTGAACAGATCCAGCGACACCTCGCGGTGATAGCGGATGCCTCCCTTGTACGGACCGCGCGCCTGGTTGTGCTGCACGCGGTAGGCCTTGAAGCGCTGCGACTCGCCCGGGATGAGCTGGTACACCCCACCGTCCGGCAAGCGGAGGTGCCCGCGGCGAATGGCGACGTCCGAACCGAGCAGCGCCTTGCCATTGAGCAGGATCTGCCCGTCGGCCAGCCGCTCCAGCCCGTTCGGATCGCGCACCTGCGTGACCGGGAGATCGCCGAAGGAGCGAGCGGCCTCGGGTGACAGCGGGCGCAGCCGGTCCTTCAGCTTCGCGGTGACGTAGAAGATGTGCTCGTAGTCAGGCTCCTCGAGCTCCAGCCTCACCCGCGGCGCGAGGCCGATGGTGTCGGCCGCGCGATGGAAGATCTCCATCGCGTCCGTGTAGAGAGTGCGCTTCGGGCTCGGGTCCGGGACCCGCATGAAGTTCTGTGGCTCAGGCATGGTCTCTCGTGGTTCCTCGCGTGCCGCGGGGCTATACGACTCGCAGATCCGCTCCGTCAATCTCGCGACGGGCCTGTCGTTCGTATCCGCTGTTCCGGATTGCGCGTTGCGTTGCAGCCCCGATGAGCGTTTGGTCCTCGGGGGCTCGTCGTCGAGCGCCCGATGCCTTAACTCCTTCTTTCATGGTCGGGTGGCGGGTGTGGATGGCCATCGCCGGTCTGGCGGTCGCCTGCGGCGGTGGATCCGGTGGGAGCCGACCGAACGGTCGGCCTGACGCCGGGGTCGATGGCGGATCGTCGACGGACGGGGGCGTCCTTGGAGGCGTCGGCCCGCTGGGACAGACGAGCTGGACGCCGCTGCTCGACGACTCGCTCTCGAACTTCTACCGCTGGATGCCATCGAGGGGCCGGGACAACGACCCGAAGGGCATCTTCGCGGTGGATGGCGGGACGCTCCATGTGCTCGGCATCCCGTCAACCGACGAGGAGCAGGACTTCGGCTACGTCGCGACGCTCGCCGATCTCGGGAACTACCGCGCGCGGGTGGAGCAGAAGTGGGGGACCAACACCTTCGCGCCGAGACAGGGGCAGCCGCGCGACAGCGGGTTGCTCTACCACCTCACCGGCCCCGACCAGATCTGGCCGCAGTGCATCGAGCTCCAGATCATGGAGCACAACACCGGCGACCTCTGGGTGCTCTCCGGCACCGCCGTCACCGTGCCGGTGTCCAATCCCTCTGCTTCGGAGCCCTCGTTCGATCCGCTGGGACAAAGCTACGACCTGAGCAGTGGCCGAATCATCAAGCGGTGGGACGCCGCGTCACTGACCGACTGGAACACCATCGAGCTCATCGCGTCTGGGACGCAGGCGGCGCAGATCGTCAACGGGCAGTGGGTGAACGGGGCGACCGAAATCCAGGCCAGCGATGGGGATGGAGGGTGGTCTCCGCTGAGCCACGGGCACCTCGCGCTCCAGGCCGAGGGCGCGGAGGTGTACTACCGATCGCTCGAAGTGCGTCCACTCGCGTACCTCGAGCCGCCGCCGGACGCGGTCGTCCTCTTCGACGGGTCGGGCACCGACGCGTGGATGGGGCCCGACGGCGGGGCGGCCAGCTGGGTCGTGGACGGGGGCGTGCTTCAGGTCGTGCCCTTCTCGGGAGACCTCCGGACACACGAGACCTACGACGACGTTCGCCTCCATCTCGAGTTCCAGGTGCCGGCGACGCCGACCAGCGAGGCGCACGAGGACCGCGGGAACAGCGGGGTCTACCTCCAGGGTCGCTACGAGGTGCAGATCCTCGACTCCTTCGGGCTCGACGCCGGATCGGTCGACTGCGGGGCGGTGTACGGGGTGAACCCGCCGGCGGTGAACGAGGCGTTTCCGCCGGGCATCTGGCAGAGCTACGACATCGTGTTCCACGCGCCGGCCTGGGATGGCGGGACGAAGGAAGCGCCGGCGCGCCTGACGGTGGTCTGGAACGGGTCGGTGGTGCAGCAGGACACCGAGGTGCCCGGGCCGACGCGGCTGGGAGACCCGGAGGCGCCGGGCCCGGGGCCGATCCGCCTGCAGGACCACTGGAACGCCGTGCGCTACCGCAACGTCTGGCTGCAGCGGCTCGCCCCCGAGGTGTTCGACGGAGGCGCGGATGGGGGCACCGACGGGGGGATCGGACCCGAGGACGGCGGCACCGACGGCGGAACGGACGCCGGCTGAGGCGGCTGTCGCTGCACGAGGTCGCGGGCGTCGTGGCGGTCGGTTAGGGGTGGCCGATGGCACGCACGACGGTCGTCCTGGCAGGGGCAACGGGCTGGGCGGGATCGGCGCTCGCACGCGCGATCGCGGCGGCTCCAGATCTCGCGCTGGTGGGCGCGGTGTCGCGAACGCACGCCGGGAAGCAGCTCGGGGAGGTGCTCCGGATCTCGGGCCTGGACTGCCCGGTCCACGCGTCCGCGGACATGGCCCTGAAGCGCAGGTGCGACGTGTTCTTCGAGTACACGCGTCCGGAGGTGGCGCGGGCGAACGTGCTCGCGGCGCTCGCGGCCGGTGCGCACGTCGTCGTCGGGACGTCGGGGCTGACCGACGAGGTGTACGAGGAGATCGATCGCGCGGCGCGACGGGCGGGGCGGGGTGTGCTCGCGGTGGGGAACTTCGCGCTGACGGTCGTGGTGCTGCAGCGGCTTGCGCAGATCGCGGCGCGGTTCTTCCCGCACTACGAGATCATCGACTCGGCGCACGACGACAAGCCGGACGCGCCATCGGGGACCGCGCGACAGCTGGCGCGGCAGCTCGCGGCGGCGCGGGCGCCGGAGATCACCGTGCCGCTTGGCGAGGTGCAGGGTCCGCGCGAGTCACGCGGGGCGACGATGTCGGGCGTGCAGGTCCACTCGGTGCGGCTGCCCGGATACGTGATCGGTCTCGAGGTCGTCTTCGGCCGTCCCGGAGAGCGGCTGCACCTGCGCCACGAGTCGGGAACGTCGGCCGAGCCGTACGTCGCGGGCGCGCTGCTGGCGATCCGGAAGGTGAGCGGACTGGTGGGGCTGCAGCGCGGCCTCGAGGGCGTCATCGACTGGGACGACGCCTCGCCCTGGTGAGAGAGGAAGCAGGGCTTTGACGCGCTCGGGCAGCGATGTTACTGAGCCGACCCCGTCGCATCGGCCGACATAGCTCAGCTGGTAGAGCAACTGATTCGTAATCAGTAGGTCCCCGGTTCAAATCCGGGTGTCGGCTCAAGCAGTCACCGAATGCGGGCGGTCAGGCGACGGCGGACCAGGGAGACGGGGACGACGACTGAGACCGCCGGTCCACGGGCGCCAGGCGACGGCCGGCTGCAGCACGGGACGGAGCGGAAGGGACGGGTTAGAGAACCAGCGAGATGCTTCTCTCCGCCCTCGTCGCGCTCTCCCTCTCGGCCGCCCCGGCGTCCGACGACATCGCCTCCTCCACCCGGGCCTGGGAGGAGGGTAGGCTGAAGCGGCTCCAGGCCGAGGACGGCTGGCTCACCCTGGTCGGGCTGGGCTGGCTGAAGGAGGGGGCGAACAGCGCCGGGGCCGACGGGAAGGCGGACGTGGTGTTCCCCGAGGGCGCGCCGGAGCAGGTCGGGACCTTCACCCGCACCGGCGCGAAGGTCTCGTTCCAGCCGGCGGCCGGGGTGACGGTCACTCGCGGAGGCCAGCTCTTTCCCGGAGGTTCGGTCCAGAGCGACGAGGAGGGGCGCGCGAAGCCCGACATCCTCCAGGTGGGGCGCATCCGCTTCCAGCTCATCGACCGCGGTGACCGCATCGGCGTGCGCATCAAGGACCCGGAGGCCCGCGCCCGGAAGGAGTTCAAGGGCATCCCCACCTATCCGCCCTCGGCCCGGTGGCGGATCGTCGCGCGGTGGGAGGCGAAGAATCCCCCGGTGGAGATCGCGGTTCCCAACGTGCTCGGTGAGATCGAGCGCTCGCCCTCGCCAGGCACCGCCGTCTTCACCGTCGATGGGAAGGAGTACCGACTCACCCCGGTGCTGGAGGAGGGAAGCCCCGACCTCTTCTTCGTCTTCGGCGACGAGACCAACCGCACCGAGACCTACGGGGCGGGGCGCTTCCTCTACGCGGATCCGGCGAAGGACGGCACGGTGGTCCTGGACTTCAACCGGGCTTACAACCCGCCCTGCGCGTTCAGCGCCTTCGCCACCTGTCCGTTGCCTCCGAAGGGGAACCGGCTCGCCCTCCGGGTCGACGCCGGCGAGAAGCGCGTCCACTGAGCCTCGCGGCGCCCCGCGGACGGTCGTCCGTGCGGCGCCCGGGTGATCCTCGGGTAGCCTCGGACGCTCGATGAGGCACTCGCTCCTGCTCGGGCTGACCGGCGTCGGGCTGCTGCTCGTCCCGTCCCGCGCAGAGGCGCAGTGGTCCGTGAGGCTCGCGCTCGAGGCGCCGCTCTACGTCCACACCTCCAGCAACGGCCAGAGCAGCTCCTTCGGCATCAACGACAGCTTCCAGCCCGCCGTGGACCTCATCGGCAGCTACTTCGTCACCTGGACGGTGGCGCTGGACCTCGAGCTGCGCACCGGGATCGCCGCCACCGGGACCGGCTACGCGCGCCAGCGAACCTCGGTGGGCCCCGGCATCACCTTCGACGACCCCACCTTCCCGCTCTACGGGCGGGTGGCCTTCCCGATCCAGGTCGAGAGCGCCGTGGTCGCCTTCCTCCGGGCCGGTGGCGGGCTGAAGATCCTCGACATGGCCTTCCTGCGCCTCTACTTCGAGGTGACCGCCGACTTTCCGCTGGCCGGCAGCGGGGTGAGCTTCTTCAGCAGCCAGGCGGTCAACGCGGGCCTGGGAGTATGGCTCCGATTGTGAGGCGCTGGATTCTGGCCGGATCGGTGCATGCTGCAGCGTCCATGCACCGAGCGTTCCCCCTCCTGGCCCTGGTCGCCTGCGCCGGAAGTCCTCCGGCCCCGCACGCGGCCAGCGCCCCGGTCCACGTGCAGCTGCTGGCGCTCAACGACTTCCACGGCAACCTCGAGCCGCCGCCGGGCACCGTCCGCCTTCCCGACGGAGCCGTCCCGGCCGGCGGAGGCGCGTGGCTGGCGGCGCAGGTGGCCCGGCTCCGGGCCGAGGACCCCGACACGCTGGTGGTCGGCGCCGGGGACCTCGTCGGGGCCAGCCCCCTCGCCTCCGCCCTGACCCACGACGAGCCGAGCATCGCCCTGATGAACGCGCTCGGTCTGGATGTCTCGAGCGTCGGGAACCACGAATTCGACGAGGGCGCGGACGAGCTGCTCCGCTTGCAGCGGGGCGGCTGCCGCTCCGACGACCCCGGGTGCAAGCCACCGGGGTTCCCCGGAGCGCGCTTCACCTATCTCGCGGCGAACGTCGTCGCCCGGAGCGGCAAGCCGTTCCTCCCCGGAACCCTCTTGAAGAAGGTGGGTGGGGCGACCATCGGCTTCGTCGGCGTGGTCCTGAAGGAGACGCCCTCGGTCGTCACCCCGAGCGGCGTCGTCGACCTGTCTTTTGGCGACGAGGCCGACGCGGTGAACGCCGCGGTGCCGAAGCTGCGAGAGCAGGGCGCGGACGCGATCGTCGTGCTGATTCATCAAGGCGGAGCGCAGGCGCCGGGCTCTCCCCCCGACGGGTGCCGGGGCTTCACCGGTCCGCTGATCGATCTGGCCCAGCGATTCCGCGGCGTGGACCTCATCGTGAGCGGGCACACCCACCAGGCCTACGTCTGCACCGACCTCGGAGGCATGCTCGCGACGAGCGCCGGCGCCTACGGCAGGTTCGTGACCCGGATCGAGCTCGAGCTGGATCCGGTGCAGCACCGGGTGCTCTCGCGCAAGGCGACCCAGGTGCCGGTGACGCACGACATCCCGCCCGACGCCCGCGCACAGGCGGTGGTCGATCAGGCGGTCGCTCAGGCCGCGCCGCTCGCCGGCCGCCGGGTGGGACGGTTGGGGGTGAGCCTCTCGCGGAAGGCGAGCGAGGCCGGAGAGTCCGCGCTCGGTGATGTCGTGGCCGATGCGCACCTCGCCTCGACGCGGAAGAGCGGGGCGGCCATCGCCTTCACCAATCCGGGAGGGCTCCGCGCGGACCTCCCCGCCGGGGAGATCAGCTACGCCCAGGCGTTCGCGGCGCAGCCCTTCGGCAACACCCTGGTGACCTTCACCCTGACCGGCGCCCAGCTGGAGCGCGCGCTCGAGCAGCAGTGGCTGGGGAACCGGCCGAAGATCCTCCAGCCCTCCGCGAACGTGAGCTACGCGTGGTCGGCGGGGGGCGCGCCTGGCGCGCGGGTCGTCCCGGGCTCGGTGAAGATCGACGGGCACGCGCTCGCGCCGGACGCACGGGTGCGGGTGACGGTGAACAGCTTCCTGGCGGCCGGCGGGGACGGGTTCGCCGCCTTCGCCGACGGAACGGAGCGGGTGGGAGGACCGCCGGACCTCGAGGCCCTCGTGGACTACCTCCGGCCGACGCTCGAGGGACCGGCGCTCGGAAGACCGCCGGGACCGCGCATCACGCAGGCGCCCTGAGCCTTCTGGTCGCCTGCGCGGCAGACGGATGACGTCCACGCCGGCGACGCGCGTCGGTGGCAGTCGATTGCAGTCGCAACGACCGTCCGCCCGGACGGACTTGTGACGGGCCAGCGAGCGCACTATTCATCGACCTGGACATTCGCCCCGGGGCAGTCGACCGCCTGCGGCGCCCTCGAGGAGGTCGACATGAACCGGTCGATCATCGCAGCAGCGGCTGTTCTTCTCGGGACCGGCTGTGCGCACGACGCCGGGGGCCACCGGGTGCGAAGCAGCACCGTGCGCTTCGACGAGCGGAGCGTCAGCGGCCCGGGCTTCTCCTACACGCTGGAGGAGGATGGGAGCTGGGCCGGCATGGGCGGGGACCACTACGTCCTCGACAACGACGAGATCCGGAAGGTCGGCGGCGGCTTCGACCACACGGGCGCGATCATCCGGCCCTCGGGCTGGGTGGACGTCCAGCGCCGTCCGGACGGGGTGGTCTACGAGCCGTCGTGGCCCACCTCCACGATCTGGACGTTCGTCACCGAGGACGGGCAGCCCATCCCGCGGAACCTCGAGGTCCCGCTTTATCTGACCGCGCGGCTCGGCCTCTCCGGTACGTGGATCAACCTCAAGGTCCCCGGGTCCGAGCTGGCCGGTGTGGAGCTGAAGCCGGACTGCGCCGTCGTCCTCTTCGAGCTGCAGGGACGAGAGGTGTCCGGCTGGGCCGCTCGCAAGGGCGCGGTCTGTCCCGAGCCGCGCTATCCAGGTCGGGACGCCCTCGCCCGCCTCGTCGCCGACCGCAACGAGGTCTGGGAGCGCCCGTACCGGCCGAGCGGGCCATGAACGGGGCTGTCCCCGGACGAGTACCGTCCGGAAGTTGCGCTGCAGCGGCTGGTGCAACGCAGGGACGAGATCTGGAGACGTGGCTCCGTTCCGACCATCCCGGTTGACCTGTCCGCCAGCCGGGACGTTCACCGGTACACCTCCGGGTGGCAGGTGGCGGCAGGCGCTCCCCCGGTCGACTAGAGTGCGCACCGCGCCGACCAGGCGCGCACGCCCCGGGAGAGGGGATCCGGGACGCGGGCGGGAGGTTCCCATGCAGCGGACGCACGTGTTCTGGGCCGTGCTGGCGTTCGTCGCGGCAGGCTGTGCTCACTACGATCAACAGGGACGTGCGGTCCGCACCGGGCCGGCACGCTTCGATGCACGGAGCGTGAGCGCGCCCGGCATCGTCTACACGCTCTCGGAGGACGGGAGCTGGGCCGGCATGGACGGCGACCGCTACGAACGCGTCGGCGACGACCTGCGGAAGGTCGGCGCCTTCGCCCCGACGCCGTCGCTCATCCGTCCGTCGGGCTGGGTCACCATCGATCACCGGCCGGACGGCCTGATGTACCTGCCCTCGTACCCGGGAGGCCGGATGTGGACCTTCGTCACCGAGGACGGCCAGCCGATCCCCTCGGAGCTCGAGATCCCGCTTTACCTGGCCGCGCAGCTCGGGCTCGGCGGCCACTGGATCGACAACTACACCCCGGGCTCGGAGCAGGCCGGGATCCCGCTCGAGTCGGACTGCGCCACCGTTCTCTTCGCGATGGAGGGACGCCAGGTCGCCGGGTTCGTCGGAACGCAGGGCGCGGCCTGTCCCGATCCGCGCTACCCCGGGAAGCAGGCCCTGGGCCGGCTGATCAGCGTCCGCAACGAGGTCTGGGAGAGCCCCGAGCGGCCCGCGCCGCCCTGAGGCTCAGGACTGCGCAGCTCGGGCCCGCTTCCCCGGCGCCTCGCGCACGTGGAGGTGGTACCGGGTGGCCGCGGACTCGAGGATCTTCGAGACGAGCTGCGCGTAGTCGAGGCCCACCTCGGCCGCGGCCATTGCCAGCTCGCCGGTCTTCTCGAGATACGGGTTGGGATTGGCCTCGAGCATGTACGGCTCGCCGGTCTTGGCGATCCGGAAGTCCATGCGCGCGTAGTCCCGCAGCTTGAGCGCCCGGTACGCGAGCCGGGCGGCCCGGTGGATGCGCGCCCGAAGCTCGTCCGAGAGGTCCTTGGCGATGACGAGCCGGGGGCTGCCTTCCGTCTCCGGGGCGAACTTCACCTCGCGGTCCGACACCATGGGGACGGCCGGGGACCAGTTCCCGAAGTCCATCTCGATGATGGGGAGGATGGTCGGGTTGCTCGCCGG
>CAZDSB010000247.1:0-10508 GCA_964507515.1 uncultured Myxococcaceae bacterium | reverse complement strand
CAACGGTGACCCGGACGCTCGCGCTCTCCACGGTGTTGCCCAGTTCATCCTGCACCGCCACCTGCACGGCCGGAGCGATCAGATGGCCCGCTGCTGTCGTGCTCGGCTGGCTTAAGAAAGCGAGATGGGTGGGCGCCTGGGAGACGTTGAAGCTGTTGCTGGTTGCGCCACTCAGGCCTGCTGAACTCGCGGTGAGCGTGTAACCGATGCCGGCTCTGTCCAGGTTGAGGTCCGAGAACGTGGCAACCCCAGCGACCGCGAACAGAATGAGCGTGCCCGAGAGCCTGCTTCCTCCGGGGTTGCTTCCGAGGTCGAGCTTGATCTCGGAGCTTGCGGTGGTCACGGCATTTCCATGCTCGTCTTGTACGACGACAACCACCGCTGGGCGGATTGCTGCGCCAGCGATCACCGCGGTGGGCTCCTCGCGAAAGACCAGCCTCGCCGGGACCGGAACGCGGTGCGAGTCGAGGCCACCGGAGTCGCAGGCCGCCATGAGCCAGAAGACCCCGACCGCAAGCTTGGTGGTGTGTCTGGACATGAGGCCTCGCCGTGCCGGTGAGGAGACCGTCCGGCGAGGATTTGATCGCAATTCGTGAAATGACAACCACCGACGGGCGGAACCCGAAATACCGCGCGTGTCCCGCCGTCAGCTCAACGCGGCGGCGAAGTCCCGCAGCCGCTGCAGGCCCTTCTCCAGGGTCGCCCGCGACGCGGCGAAGGAGAGCCGGAGGTGCCCCGGCGCCCCGAACGGCTCGCCCGGCACCGCCGCCACGAGGAGGTCCTCCAGCAGCCGCTCCGAGATGTCGTGCGCCGAGCCGAGCGTCTTGCCCTTCCAGCTCTTGCCAATCCAGGCGGTCACGTCGGGGAAGGCGTAGAACGCGCCCTCCGGCTTGGCGCAGCGCACGCCGGGCACCTGGGTCAGGCCGCCGAACAAGAAATCTCGCCGCTGGTGGAACTCCTTCACCATCGTGCGGATCGGCTCCTGGGACCCGGTCAGCGCAGCGACCGCAGCACGCTGGGTGATGCTGTTCACGTTGGAGGTGGCCTGGTCCTGGACCAGCTGCATCCCGGTGATGACCGCCTTCGGCCCCGCGGCGTAGCCCATGCGCCAGCCGGTCATCGCGTAGGCCTTGCTCATGCCGTTCACCACCAGGGTGCGGCTGCGGAGCGCGGGGGCCACGTTGGCGATGTCGATGAAGCGCTGCCCCGTGTAGAGCAGGTGCTCGTAGATGTCGTCGGTGATGGCCAGGACGTCCGGGTGGACCGCCATCACGGCCGCCAGCGCGAGGAGGTTCTCCTTCGACAGCACCGCTCCGGTGGGGTTGCTCGGGCTGTTGAAGATGACCGCGCGGGTCCGCGGGGTGATGGCCTTCGCGAGGAGGTCCGGATCGGGCTGGAAGCCGTCCTCGACGCGGGTGGGCACCACCACCGGGCGGCCGCCGGCGAGCAGCACCTGCTCGGGGTAGCTCACCCAGTAGGGGGCGAACATCACCACCTCGTCGCCCTCGGACAGGAGCGCCTGGAAGCAGTTGTAGAGCGCCTGCTTGCCGCCGTTGGTGACGATGACCTGGTCGGCGGCGAAGTCGAGCTCGTTCTCCTCGCGGAGCTTCTTCACGATGGCCGCGCGCAGCTCGGGGATGCCGGCCGTGGCGGTGTACTTGGTGAAGCCTTCGCGGAGCGCCTGGACGGCCGCGTCCTTCACGTGGTCGGGCGTGTCGAAGTCCGGCTCACCGGCCGACAGCCCCGCGACGTCCTTTCCGGCCGCAGCCAGGGCCTTGGCGCGGGCGTTGAGGGCGAGGGTCGGAGACGGCTTTATCTCGGCGAGGCGGCGGGCGAGCTTCATGGATCGGGAAGTACCAGCCCGGGCCGACGCCGCTCAAGGTCAGGGGGAGTACAGCTGCCCTCCCGGCGTCAGCCACCGTTCTTCGACGGGAACTTCTCTCGCAACGCCTTGAAGACGTTCGGCGGCACCAGCTCGGAGACGTCTCCACCCAGCGAGGCCACCTCTCGCACCAGCTGCGAGGAGATGTAGAAGCTGTCCTGCCCGGTCATCATGAAGACCGTGTCGAAGTCCGGGTCCAGCTTCCGGTTCATGTTCGCCAGCTGGAACTCGTACTCGAAGTCGGACACCGCCCGGAGGCCGCGCAGGATGGTGTGGACGTTCTTCCGGCGCGTGTAGTGCACCAGGAGCCCCTGGAACGAGTCGACCTCCACCCGCGGGTCGGGCGTCGCCTCGCGGATCAGCGCCTTCCGCTCGTCCACCGTGAACATGGACTGCTTCCGTGGGTTGTTCAGCACGGCCACGATCAGCCGGTCGAACATCGTGAGCCCGCGGTGGATGATGCTCAGGTGCCCGTTGGTGAGCGGGTCGAACGAGCCGGGGTAGATCGCGATGGACACGTGGGGCCCGGAGCATCATCGGAGGGTCGCCGGACCGTCAAGGAACCGTTGCCGTCCGGTACAGGCTCACCATCGTGTCCCCGAACCGGCGGGAGTCCGTCCGCTGCAGCCCGGCCACCGTGTCCGGCGGGACCTCCCGCCGCCCGTGCTCCACCACCAGTGTCCCCCCGTCCGCCAGCAGCCGTCCCTCCCCCACGGCCATCGCCACCTCCGCCGCCACCTCCTCGGCGTACGGCGGGTCGGCGAGCACCAACGCGAAACGCCGGCCCTCCGCCCCGAGCCGCGGGAGCGCCCGCGCCACCGGCATCCGGAGCAGCTCGATGCGGTCCTCCATCCCGAGAGCCCGGGCGTTCTCGCCCACCAGGCGCGCCGACTCAGCCCCCGGATCCACCAGCACCGCCCGACTCATGCCGCGGGAGAGCGCCTCGAAGGCCAGCGCTCCGGTCCCGGCGTAGAGGTCCAGCACGTCGCCACCCTCGAAGAACTGACCGAGTAGATTGAACAGCGACTCGCGCACCCGGTCCGCCGTGGGCCGCAGGCCCGGCCCCTTCGGCCCGAGCAGCGGACGCCCGCGATGCGTGCCGGCGACGATGCGCACGGCGGCCGGCGGCTATCCGGCCCCCCGGCCGGCCAGCGCCTGACTCTCGATCTGCAGCGTGCTGTGGTCGATGCCGAAACGCTCGACCAGCGCCCGCTTCGCGGCGACCAGGATGGTGTCGTTCTCGCAGGCGCTCGGCTCGTCCACCACCAGGTGCGCCGAGAGCGCCACCATCCCGCTCCCCACCGTCCAGATGTGCAGGTCGTGCACCGCCGTCACCCGCGGGATGCAGGCCAGCGCCTTCTCCACGCCGTCCACGTCCACGTGCGGGGGCACCGTCTCGAGCAGCACGTCCACCGCCTCGCGGAGCAGCCGCCATGCACCCACGACCACCACCGCAGAGATGGCGATGGAGATGAGCGGGTCCACCCAGTGCCATCCGGTGAGCGCCATCACCCCCGCCCCCACCAGCACCCCGACACTGGAGAGCGCATCGCCCAGCACGTGGAGGAAGGCGCTCCGGGTGTTGATCGAGTGGCCGGAGTGGAGGAACCCCATCGCCAGCAGATTGGCCCCGAGGCCGATGGTCGCGACGAGCGCCATGGGCCCGAGGATCACCGGCGTGGGCCGCTTCAGCCGCTCGAGCGCCTCGACCACGATGAAGACCGTGATGGCCAGAAGGAGGACGCCGTTCACCAGCGCGCTCAGGATCTCCAGCCGCACGTAGCCGTAGGTCCGCTTCCGGTTGGCCGGCCGCCCGGCGAACCAGGCCGCGAGCAGCGCCAGGCCCAGGGCGGACACGTCGGTCCACATGTGCCCGGCGTCCGAGAGCAGGGCGAGCGACCCGGTGAGCCATCCACCGACCGCCTCGACCACCGCGATGATGATGGTGAGGATGAGCGCAGCTGTCATCCGCCGCGTGTCCCGCGCCCGCGCCGCCACGTCCCCGGTGCGCAGGCCTGGGCTGTCACATGGCTGGGCGTGGTC
The DNA here is from genome assembly GCA_964507515.1 of uncultured Myxococcaceae bacterium. Lineage (GTDB taxonomy): Bacteria > Myxococcota > Myxococcia > Myxococcales > Myxococcaceae > RPRB01. The sequence continues at coordinate 6,583 of CAZDSB010000247.1, read as the reverse complement.
CGGGTGGTGCTGCTCCGGGAAGGCAGGCGGGTGCGAATGGACGTGGGTCACGGTGGAGCGCTCGACGGTCCTGGTTACACTATGGCCCGGTGAGTCGCGACGCCATGCCCTCGCCTTCCTCCGGAAGGACGTTCCGCGTCGCACGACCGGATGGCGCAGAGATCCACGTGGAGGTCGAGGGAAGGGGCAGGTCCACCCTCGTCCTCTGCGACGGACTGGCCTGCGACGGCTTCGCCTGGAAGTACCTCCTCCCCGCCCTGGCCGAGCACCACCGGGTCGTCCACTGGCACTACCGCGGACACGGCAAATCGCCGCTGCCACCGCCCGGGGTCGACCCGTCCATTCCCCAGTTCGCAGAGGACCTGGCGGCGGTGCTCGACGCGGCCCGGGTGAAGAGCGCCGTCGTCGTCGGCCACAGCATGGGCGTGCAGCTCGCCCTCGAGTTCCACCGGCTCCATCCGGAGCGCGTCCGCGCCCTCGCCCTCGTGTCCGGTAGCCCTGGTCACCCGCTCGATACCTTCCACGACACCACCCTGCTCCGCCGGGCCCTGCCGTCCCTCCGCAAGGGCGCCGAGCGCTTCCCCCGGGTGGCTGCCGCGCTCACCCGGGTGGGCGTGCGGAGCGGAATCGCCATGGAGGTCGCGATGTCCACCGAGGTGAACGCGAGCCTGCTTCGCCGCGCGGACCTCCAGCCGTACTTCGAGCACGTCCAGCGGATGGACCCGCGCTTCTTCCTCCGCTCAATGCAGGCCGCAGCCGAGCACGGCGCGGAGGACCACCTGTCGGCGGTGGACGTGCCCACCCTCATCGTCGCCGGGGACCGCGACCGCTTCACCCCCACCTGGCTGTCGCGGCGGATGGCCCTCGAGATCCCCTCGGCCGAGCTGTTCCTGGTGCGAGGTGGGAGCCACACCGCCCTTCTGGAGCGACCGGAGGAAGTGAACCGCGCTGTGCTCGACTTCCTCCACCGGAGAGTGACGCCGCCGCGGAAGAAGCGCTGAGCCGGTGGGGGGGCGGGTCTTGACCCATCACGGCGCGGGACGTCACGCTTCGAGATCCAGCCGAGGCGCGCTGCATCCCTTGAGCGACGACACCACCACCCTCCACCCCATCCCCACGACTCAGCCGCAGCCGGTCGCTGCCTGGCTGGTGGTGACCGCCGCGTCCACGCCCGGCACCGTCGGGCGCAGCTTCAAGATCAGCGCCGAGGAGTCCGTCGTCGGCCGGAGCCCGGACGCGCAGGTCCGGCTCATGGAGGAGGGCGTCTCCCGGAAGCACGCCCGCATCCTCCGGAGCGCGGACGGCAAGTTCGAGCTCTCCGACCTCGGCTCGACCAACGGCACCTACCTCAACGGCACGCGGCTGGCCGCCCCGGGCCGCCTCGACGAGGGTGACCGGGTCCAGCTCGGCGGTCAGTGCAGCCTCCGCTTCACCTTCAAGGAGAGCTCCGACGGTGACGAGAACCTGCGCGAGGCGCTCGCCGCCGCGCACGTCGCCACCTTCAGCCTCGACCTGCGAAACCAGATCATCAGCTGGAACGAGACCGTCGAGCGCGTGGTCGGAGCGCCGGCGGGCACCCTGTCCCGCTCGTCGCTGCCGATGATGGACTTCGTCCACACCGACGACCAGGAGCGCGTCCGGGGTGCGGTGGAGGCCGCGGTCCAGGGCCGGCGGCAGCTCGACGCCGAGTTTCGCTTCATCCGCCCGGGCGTCGAGGGCGTGCTCTGGGTGGCGGCCAAGGGCAACGTGATGCGCGACGCGGACGACACGCCGCTGCGCATCGTCGGGACGCTGATGGACGTCAGCGCTCGCAAGCAGACCGAGCAGGAGCTGCGGCGCGAGGCGCTGCTCTTCGAGAGCCTGAACGACGGCGTCATCTTCCTCGACCTGCAGGGCAACGTCGTCGACTGGAACAGCTCGGCCGAGCGGCTCTTCGGCTACTCCAAGGGCGAGGTCCTGGGCCGGACCTGGTCCGACGTGCTGAAGCTCTCCGAGCACAACCTCCAGGCCACGGTGCTCGCCGCGCTGAAGCGCTACGGGCGCTGGAGTCGCGAGGTGGTCGCCCTCCGGAAGGACGGCTCGGAGACCTTCTGCGAGGTGACGGTGGTCCCGCTCCGCGACGCGGAGGGTCGCCACATCGCGACCATCGCCGTGCACCGGGACATCGGCGAGCGACGCGCGATGCAGGCACAGCTGCTCGTCGCCAGCCGGCTGGCCTCGGTGGGCACCCTGGCCGCGGGCGTCGCCCACGAGATCAACAACCCGCTCGCCTTCGTCAACGCCAACATCCTCTATCTGGCGGACGAGCTGGAGCGTTTCCGCGCGGCGCTGGGGCCCGCGACGGACGAGGTGCTGCAGCTGGTGACCGAGACGCGCCAGGGCGTCGAGCGGATCGGCCTCATCGTCCGGGACCTCAAGGCCTTCAGCCGGGTCGATTCGGAGGACGTCTCGGCGCTGATGGACGTGCGCAAGGTGCTCGCCTTCGCCGAGAAGATGGCCGGCAAGGAGATGCGGCAGCGGGCGCGCGTGCTCCGCGACATCCAGGCGGTGCCGATGGTGAAGGCCAACGAATCCCGCCTCGGCCAGGTGTTCCTCAACCTCCTGCTCAACGCCGCGCAGGCCATCCCCGACGGCGCCGCGGCCGAGCACGAGATCCGCATCCGGACCCGGACCGACGGGCTCGGCCGGGCCGTGGTCGAGGTCTCCGACACCGGCCGGGGCATCCCCGAGGACCTGCGCGCGCGGGTGTTCGACCCGTTCTTCACCACCAAGCCCGTGGGCGAGGGTACGGGGCTCGGACTGTCCATCTGTCTGGGCATCGTGCGTTCGCTCGGCGGGGAGATCCTCCTCGAGTCGGAGGTCGGCAAGGGAAGCACCTTCCGCGTGGCGCTCCCGGCGCACCAGCCCGAGCGGGCGACCCAGGTCTTCCCCGCGCCGGACCTCCCCCCGCCGCAGCGGGTGAAGCTGCTGGTGGTGGACGACGAGCCCTACATCTGCACCGCCATCCAGCGACTGCTCCGCCGCGAGCACCGGGTCACCGCGCTCACCACCGTACGTGAGGCCCTCGCGCTGCTGGAGACCGGCGAGCGCTTCGACGTGATCCTGTCGGATCTGATGATGCCGGAGCAGAACGGCGAGGACTTCTACAAGGAGTTGAGCCGGGTCCTTCCGGACCAGGCGAAGCGGATGATCTTCATGACCGGCGGCGCCTTCACCCCACGGAGCGAGGAGTTCCTCCGGAGCTCGCCCGTCCCCCAGGTGGCGAAGCCCATCAGCCTGGAGATGCTCCAGGGAGCGATCCGGCAGGTCGTCGAGGCGACCGCCCGGAGCTGAGCGTGGTTCGCCCGTTCGCCGCACCCGCGCCGGCGCACCCTTCCGTCTGCCCTGGGGTCGCGGGCCCGAGGAAGTTGCGGACCCGGGAGGGCGCACGCTATGAGCACGCCGCGCCGCGGCAGCGCCCGGCCAGCCCTCCATGATTCCCCGCGAGAACATCCGGAACGTGGCCATCGTGGCCCACGTCGATCACGGCAAGACCACCCTGGTCGACCACATGCTCCGCCAGGCGGGCGTGTTCCGCTCCAACGAGATCATGGTCGAGCGGGTCATGGACTCGAATGACCTCGAGCGCGAGAAGGGCATCACCATCCTCGCCAAGAACACCGCAGTCCAGTACCGCGGGCACCAGATCAACATCATCGACACGCCGGGCCACGCCGACTTCGGTGGCGAGGTGGAGCGCGGGCTCCGGCTGGTGGACGGCGTCCTCCTGCTGGTCGACGCCGCCGAGGGCCCCCTGCCCCAGACCCGGTTCGTGCTCTCCAAGGCCCTGGGCATGGGTCTGCGGACCGTGCTGGTCATCAACAAGATCGACCGGCAGGACGCCCGGCCCCGTGAGGTCCTGGACCAGGTCTACTCGCTGTACATCGACCTCGGCGCGGACGAGTCGCAGATCGACTTCCCGGTGCTGTACGCGGTGGCGCGACAGGGCCAGGCCTCCCCCTCGCTCGCCCAGCCCGGGACTGATCTTCGACCGCTCTTCGAGGCCATCCTCTCGCACATTCCCCCGCCCCCGGCTCCGGCCGAGGGCGAGGACCGGCTCCGTCTCCTGGTGGCCAACCTGGACTACGACGACTACGTGGGCCGGCTCGCCATCGGCCGCGTGCACTCGGGCAGAATCCTCGCCGGAGCGCCGCTGGCCGTCGTCCGCGAGGGCGGAAAGGTCGAGCAGGGCAAGGTGCTCAAGCTCTACGGCTTCAGCGGTCTGAAGCGGGTGGAGATCCCCGACGCCGGGCCCGGCGAGCTGGTGAGCGTCGCGGGCATCGAGCAGGTGAGCATCGGAGATACCCTCGCCGATCTGGAGAGCCCCGAAGCACTGCCCCGCATCACGGTGGACGAGCCCACCATGATGATGATCTTCCGGGTGAACGACGGACCGCTCGCCGGTCGCGAGGGGAAGTACGTCACCTCACGGAACCTCCGCGAGCGCCTGTACCGGGAGGCCTACCGGAACGTGTCCATCCGCGTGGAGGACACCGATGCGCCCGACGCGTTCCGGGTGGTGGGCCGCGGCGAGCTGCAGCTCGCTGTCATCATCGAGACCATGCGCCGCGAGGGCTACGAGCTGACCGCCAGCAACCCCGAGCCCATCACCCGCGAGGTGGACGGCGTCCTGCACGAGCCGATGGAGTTGATGGTCTGCGACGTGCCCGAGGCATCGGTGGGCGCGGTGACCGAGCGGCTCGGCCCGCGGAAGGGCCGGATGACCGACATGAGCTCGCTCGGCAGCGGCCGCACGCGCCTCGCCTTCCGCATCCCGGCCCGGGGGCTGGTGGGCTTCCGCAGCGAGTTCCTCACCATCACCCGGGGCGAGGGCATCATGTCCTCGCAGTTCGACGGCTACGAGCCGTGGTTCGGCTACATCCCGAAGCGGAGCAACGGCGCCATCGTCTCGGACCGCCAGGGCGACACCGTCCCCTACGCGCTCTTCTCCATCCAGGAGCGCGGGTCGCTCTTCGTCGGCCCCGGCGTCCAGGTCTACGAGGGGATGATCATCGGCGAGAACGCCCATCCCTCGGACCTCAACGTCAACGCCTGCCGGGAGAAGAAGCTGACCAACATCCGGGCCGCGGGCCGGGACGAGAACGTCATCCTCACCCCGCCGCGCGAGATGTCGCTGGAGCGCGCGCTCGAGTGGATCGCCCCCGACGAGCTGGTGGAGGTCACGCCCAAGTCGGTGCGGATGCGCAAGCGGGTGCTCGCCACGGGCGAGCGCTACAAGGCCGACCGGGACAGGAAGCGCGACCAGCTCGCCGCGAGCGAGTGACCGACAGAGCCAGCGCCCGTCCCCTCGCCAGCGGCGAGAGCGACCCGGGCGCGCCCCGGTCCGGACGTCCCTACCTTCCTTCCATGGACCAACACATCCAGGACGGAATGGCGGTCTTCGACTCGACCGGCCGGCGGGTCGGAGAGGTGGAGACGCCCACCCGCGAGCATTTCTTCCTCGCTCGCGACTCGATGATCCCGGTGGTGCGGGAGCGGATCGTCGTCGACGTGGAGGCCTCGGTGGAATCCGTGGACGACGCGGGCGTCCATCTGCGCCACGACCGACAGGAGCTGCTCGCCCGGCAGACACGGCCGCGCGATTCCAAGAGCTCGCACGAGGTCCGGGCCCACGACGACGTCTCGTCCGTGCACCGCGGAAACGAGGACCACCGCCCGCTCGACGCCGACGATCTGAACGACCACGCGTAGGCGCCCGGCGAGCCGGGTGAGCCGGGCTAGTCGGCCCCCGCGGGCTTGAAGATCCACGGGAAGTTCACCTTGACGATGCCGTTGCCGGCCGGCTCGGGGAACTTCCAGCGACGGATCTTCGCCAGCATGCACTTCTCGGTGTCGGCATTGTTGAGCGTGGTCTCCGAGACCTGACCGTCGATGACGGTGCCGCTCCCGTCGATGGTGAAGAGCACCGTCACCTTTCCCGCGAGGGATGGGTTCCGGTTCAGCTGCACCTCGTAGCAGTACTTGATCTCGCTCTGGTGCTCCTGGATGACCCGCGCGATCACCTCGCGCGCGAGCCCGCCCACCACCGTGGTCTGGCCGGGGATGATCCGGACCGAGTCCTTCTTCTTTCCGCCCAGGTCCACCGTGCCGTAGCCACCCGCGCCCTGCCCCATCCCCACGGTGCCCGCGCCGCCGATGCCGAGGCCCTCCCCGCCGCCGCCGAGCCCCATCCCTCGGCCGCCCATCCCGCCGGCGCCCTTCTGGGTCCCGGACTCGGAGGTGCCCACGCGAAGGCCGCCGATGGCCTGGTTCATCCCGGTGCCGGTGCTGCCCGGACCGAGCACGTCGGAGATCGCCTGGCCCTTGAGCGCGCCCAGCAGGCCACTCTTGAACGCCCGGGTGCGGTTCGCCTCGCGCGCGTTCGGATCCACCGCCGGGCTTCCCTTCTTCGAGGCCTCGGCTTCCTTCTGGGTCGCGTCGGTCTTCCCGACCTTCCCCGGATCCTCGGGTGCGGCCTTGCCCTCGTCGGCGCCCCCGTCCTCCTTCTTCTCTCCGACCTTGGGCTTCGGAGGAGGCGGTGGAG